>JBJXHH010000225.1:0-7757 GCA_046160675.1 Chitinophagales bacterium | reverse complement strand
CTGCCCTTACATCGTAAAAATAACTTCCCTGCAGAGCAGCATTTATAACAGTGGGGGCGTTGCGTTTTACAGTACCAGAAAAATCAAGGGCAAGGCTTTTTGCAAGCCCATCAGTAAATGCTTTCCCGGGCTGGTGACAACTTGCACATGCTCTTTTTGTGTTTACAGAAAGTACAGGGTCAAAAAAAAGTGTTTTGCCAAGTACTATGCGGGCATCAGTAGGATTATCTGTTTTATTACTATTGTAAAAATGTGCATTCAAAAAGTTTTCAGAAAAAGGGTTTCTTGCTTCGTAATTTACCGGAATATTGAAGTCTGTAAGCGTTTCAGGATACACAGCTCCGACTGCATTATGTACGTCAAGCAGCATGCTGTATAAAACATTGCTGTATTCCCTAATAAAATGAGCTCGGTCAAAGCTGTTGAAATCCGTGTTTTTTTGGAGATAAAGTATTGCTTCCTCAAAAGTATTGTTTACATCGTTTAGCAGTTTTTCATTTTGAATTGAAGCGGAGTATGCTTTAATAACCTTTTGAACAGCCTGCAGTGCGGTGATCGCTTCTGGTATTGAATTTTTAGCAACAGGTGAATCAAACCCGGTTAACCCAAGAAAAGCAATGCGTAAAACTTCTTTCCTGCTTGCATCAAAGAGCATTGTGGTTGTTATTGGAGTTTTGTTCAGTTGTTTTTCAAACAAAGTAATATCTTCCAGCATTTGTGTGCACAGTACTGCCATTGCTGTTAGGTCTTTTTCCTCTTCATCAGAAAACAGGATCTCTTCCATCACCTGCATGCCCCTGGGCTCAATCATTTTTGTGCTTAAAATATCCGGGTCTCCCGAAACAAGATTGGCACCGTTAAAGTGTTCGCCTACTTCTGCATCCAGGTAACAAATTAAAAACTCTACCTCTTTGTAGATTTCCCTCAGAGTGAAAAATTTTTTTTGTATCGAAGGTAACCCGGCGGTTTTATTTACGACAGTAGTTTGCAGAGCTTTTGTAACCCCCTTTAATTCATGTAGTTTATCAGCAACATGATTTTTTACGTCAACTTCAGGTGGTGTGAAGGTATTCAGGTTTTTAAAACCTGCAAAACAAATTATTGAAAGAAGGAAAAATCCCGTTATAATGAATTTATAGGGTATTGGCCACATGATGAATCTGCAAAATTAAATGTAAAAAGGAGTAGAAACGCCGCTCCTTGAAAAATACCGCAAATAAGTGAGTTACTCTACGATTCACCTTTCTATGGATTGGAGGCTGCTGCATGAAGTTTTCAAATAGTTGATATATCTGTAATGAGGCACCTTGATAAAAGTAGATTGAATCGTATTTTTGAGGGTAATGGAAATATTGTTTGAAGATGCTGACCTGCTTATAATAAACAAACCATCGGGTCTGCAGGTGGAAAGGGACAAATGGGGTTATGCGAGTGTTGAAGAAAATGCTGAAAAATATCTTTTAGAAAAACAGAAAAAAATATATGTTGGAATAGTTCACAGGATTGACAGGCCCGTGAGTGGTGTATTGTTGTTGGCCAAAAAGAAAAGTGTGTTATTGAAGTTAAATGATCAGTTCAGGGAGAAGCAGGTAAAGAAAACATATTATGGAATTGTGAGCGGGAAGCCGGGTAATAAAACCGGGAAACTTTTTCATTGGATTAAAAGAGATGCAGAAAATAAACTGGCGCTCGTTTCCACCAAAAAATCAACCGGGGCATTTTATTGTGAGTTGAATTATGAGATTGTTTCAGAAAAAGAAAACAAGATTTTGCTCAGGCTTACACCTGTAACAGGAAAGTTTCACCAGATCAGGGCACAACTCAGCTATATTGGATGCCCCATAGTAGGAGATAAGCAGTATAAATCAACTGAAACGTATAAGGAAAATGCTATCTGCCTGCATGCGTACAGTTTAGAATTTTTACACCCGGTAACAAAAGAGTTGATGAAAATAGAATGTGAAATGCCCGGTGATAAAGCATGGGGTTTGTTTCATGTAGAGAAGAAGAAATAATAGCATCTATCCTACATATACAAAATCCAGTTGCCTTAGCCCCAGATCTGCATTTTTTATTTTCACTTTTACTTTATCACCCATTTCGAAATTCCTGCTGCGGGTAAGGCTTACAAACCTTCTCTTGTGTTCTTCAAAGACTAATTCATCCCTGAACGTATCAGTTCTTATTAATCCTTCGCATTTTGTCTCAAGCAGTTCTACAAAAATTCCATAATGTTGGATGCCGCTTATCACACCCTCAAATATTTCCCCAATATGCTTACTCATATATTCTACCTGCTTGTATTTTACGCTTTCCCGTTCAGCTTCCATTGCCTTGCGTTCCTGTGCGGATGAATGCCTGCATTGATCTTCCAGTTCTGTGGCGTTTATATGTTTATGACTTTGTTTCAGGTAGTTGTCCAGGATTCTATGAACAAGCAGGTCGGGGTAACGGCGAATGGGTGAAGTAAAATGTGTATAGAAACCAAAAGCAAGCCCGTAATGTCCAATGTTCTTTGTTGTGTATACAGCTTTGGCCATACAGCGTATGGCCATACTTTCCAGAATATTTTGCTCGGGTTTTCCCTTGAGTTCTTCCATCAGTTTATTAAGCTCAGCCGAAATATTTTTAGGTGAATCAAGTTTTAGTTTGTAGCCGAACCTTCTTGCACTCATACTGAACTCTTCCAACCTCGTCATGTCAGGAAAGTCATGAACACGATAAACGAAAGGAAAATTTGTTGCATTTTCTTTTTTCTTGCCTATCAATTCGGCAACTCTCCTGTTAGCCAGCAACATGAGGTCTTCAATAAGCATATGTGCTTCTTTTCTTTCTTTAACATATACACCCGTTGGTACTTTGTTTTCGTCAAGCAAGAATTTTACTTCCTGTGTTTCAAAAGAAATAGCGCCATTCTTAAATTTTTGTTTTCTCAGAATACTTGCCAGGTGATTCATGTCCAGGATCTCTTTTACATGTACACCTTCTTTCGTTTCTAATATTTCCTGAACTTCTTCATAAGTGAATCTCCTGTTACTGTGAATAACTGTTTTTCCGAACCATTCACTTTCAATATTCCCTTCTCTGGTAAACTCAAACACTGCACCGAATGTTAGTCTGTCTTTATGAGGTACCAATGAGCAAATATTGTTTGATAGCTTCTCTGGTAACATGGGGATTACCCTGTCTACAAGATACACTGAAGTTGCACGGGAGTATGCTTCTTTGTCAATTGCGGAACCGGGTGTAACATAATGAGAAACATCAGCGATATGTACACCAATTTCAATATTCCCGTTTTTTAAGTATTGCAGGCTGATGGCATCATCAAAATCTTTTGCATCATGCGGATCAATGGTGAGAGTGAAAATTTTTCTGAAATCCCGTCTTTTGCTTATTTCTTTTTCTGAGATGGTGTCTTCAATTTGAGATGCGGCATGTTCCACTTCTTTTGGAAAAATATAATTGATACCTGTGTCAACTAAAATTGCCTGCATGTCGCTTTCATGTTCTCCTGCATTGCCCAACTTGCTAATGATTTGCCCAATAGGGTTTTTCATAGTAGGAGGCCAGTCCTGCAACCTTACAATCACCCTGTCGCCATTTACAATTTTGCTGCGTTTAATTTCTTCGGGAGAAATATAAAAGTCATAGTTATTGAATTTTTTATCTGTAACAACAAATGCATAATTATCATTTTTATCAACTACTCCAATAAATGTATCTTTCTTTCTCTGAATTACTTCAAGGATCTCGCCTTCCTGTTTGGTTTTTTTGTTGCCCGCTATAATTTTCACCCTTACAATATCTCCATTGAATGCTCTATTTGTTTTTCTTGCAGGTACAAATACATCATTGAGTTTGCCATTAATTACAATGTAGGCGCTGCCGCTTTGGGTAAGGTCAACTTCGCCAATAAAAGTATCTTCATAATTCACTTTTCCTTTTGCCCTGAAAGTGTCTTTTTCAATTTCTTCAATTTTGTTCTTGGTTATTAATTCTTCTAACGCATCAAAAATGCCCTGGCCGCCATCAAACTGAATTGCCCATTTTAGTATATGTTTGAGTTTAACGCCTTTTGCCGGTTTTGTTGCTATAAAATTGAGCAGGTCTTTTTCCAGTGAGTAAGTTTCACTTGGCGCATTCGTTTTCTGTTTCTTCTTTTTCGGCATCCTGTAAAGATAAATAGTTTATTTGCTGATTTTTTGTGTGCAACATTATTCACACAAAGACAATAAGAATGTGTATAAATAGATTTCATGTTGCCTGATTTGCAAATACTTTTGAAGTTCAAAGCATCTGAATGAAAACGTTATATATCATCCGTCATGCAAAATCAAGCTGGGAATATGATGAGCTGCATGATTTGGAAAGACCTCTTACAGAAAGAGGAATTGCAGATGCAAATTTGATGGGTAATTTACTCAGAAAGAAAAATATCTTCCCGGGAATGGTAATTACCAGCCCGGCATTACGGGCACTTACTACAGCAAGAATTATTTGTGATGTCATTGAGTTTGATAAAAACAAAATGATACTACATGCTGATCTTTACTTTAAAGAAATACCTGAAATTGTAGCTGTAATAAAAGAAAAAGGTATGCAATATGATAACCTGTTTTTATTTGGACACAATCCAACATTCTCAAACCTGGCACATGCTTGCACAAAAACTTTTACAGAAATGATACCCACCTGTGGTATTGTCGCTGTGCAGTATAATATAGAGAGTTGGCAATTGATGGAACTTACTAAAGGAAAACTAGATTTTTTTGAGTACCCAAAAAAATACCGATGAAAAATTTTTCCCATAAATCCGCAACCAAAATTACCTTTACGACGTTTATTACAATTATAAACAGAAGTTACAAAGCAATCAAGAACAAATGTCCGAGTTTTTAATAGATTGTAACCTTCATAACGCACATTCTGAGGCGTTTATGGAATTGATTCCCAGCCAGCGGGCTATTGTGAATGATTTGATGTTCGAGGGTAGGATATTAAATTACTCTGTTAGTATGGACAGGAAAAAACTCTGGATGGTGGTAACGGGTGAGAATGAGGAGCAAGTGATGGAGCTTCTTTCTCAATTCCCTCTCATTGATTTCATGGATGTAGAAATTCACCCATTATTGTTTCATAACTCTCCGCAGAGATCATTTGCACAAATTTCTCTGAACTAAATTTTAAGTTAGCTAGATTGAAAAGTATCCTACTTTTCTGATTTTACTACTTTCAACCCTCAATTTCAAATTCCTTTTAAACCTTCAGTACCAGTTTTACATTCAATCTCCTGTCAGTAAGATAATTTGGGAAAGCATATTGAGTGTTGGAAACATCTTTTACCCAGATGTATGAAATTGTATTTTGAATTCCAAGCAGGTTAAATACTTCAACACCACCCCAGAGAGTTTTCACATTTTTAAACATATTGTCTTTTGGAATTCTGTCAGGCTTTACAAGTAAGAAACTAAAACCAATATCAACTCTCCTGTAAGGTGGAATGCGCCCTGCATTTCGATAAAAAGAATTATCAGGGGGGCCGAATGGTAATCCGCTACCGAACAACACACTTAAGTTCACTTTAAAATTTTCATTACCAGGCATATAATCCTGGAAGAACATGCCGAAGTTCACAAGCTGATCTGTTGGCCTGGGGATATATCCCTGATCAACAGGTAGAAGGGTATCTATACTGTTATCTGAATTATAAACAATATTGAAAGTTGAATCTCCATTAATATCTTCCTGAGTTCTGAGGAAGGATAATGAGATCCATGATTCAGCATCTTCCACCACTTCGCCAAACAAGCGCATATCTATGCCTGTTGCATACCCTTTACCATTGTTTTCTCCGAAATAAGTAATACGCACATTTTCAACATCATAAGGAACAATATCCCAGAGATATTTATAATATACTTCTGTTATGAATTTAAAATCCCTATTCCATGCTTTGAAATTATAGTCGGCTCCAAGCAAAGCATGAGCAGATTTTTGTGAGCGTACGTCTCTGTTTATTTCGCCTTCACTGTTTCTTAACTCCCTGTAAAAAGGCGGCTGGTAATACAATCCCGTTGCTGCCTTAAAAACAATATCTGCTTGAGAACTGTCTTTTCTGTTCCATTCTGGTTTCCAAGATGCCTGCAAGCGGGGTGTAATGAAAAACTCCTTGTTAATAGTCCAATAACTCGAACGGAAGCCGCCGGTTAAACTAAAATTCCCTTCTGCTCCAGGTGTCCAGGTATCTTGAATAAACCCGTTATAACGTTGAGATTCCAGGATGATATTAGTACGCAAAACATCCTGGAGCAAAACTTCCTCTCCCGTGTAAGGCAAAGAATATCCTGCACTATCCAGTAATTCCCATTCTTTCAACTCATCATTTATGTACTCATACTGCGCCCGTGCGCCCCAGCGTATATAATGAGAAGCATATTGATGATATCCCTCATGACCTACATTAGCGACATTACTTTGCAAATAATTCCTAGCAAAATTTTGAAATGTTCCTACACCCAGCCCGTAGTTTTGATTTGCTTTTCCAAAGTCTTCATCTCCTAAGTTTGTTTCAACCTGGCCCAACCAATAGTCACCTATTATATCAAAAGCTTCAGTTTCGAGGGAATTATAAGTTGAAGCAAGAAATTTTAATCCTGTGGAATTATTGGGACGATATTGATAAGATACTCCTGTGAAACCCGTAAGAAAATCATCCACTTCCTGCCCTGCGAAAAACACTTGCAGTTGCAGCACATAATTTACAATGCCGGTAGAGGTGACAGCAGAAATTGGGACGAAAGTGTATGAATTGGAGGAAATATTTCCGAGGATTTCCAGAGTTGATTTTTTATTAATATTAATTCCATACAACGCCTGGGCATCTAAAAAAACGGGCTTATAGTTTCCCTCTACATTTAAACCTTTTAATAAATACTGGTTGGATTTATATCTTGCGCCGAATAAATAATAATCACTCCGTCCTTTTGAATTTGCAGCACTGTCACCATCATTTACATAAAACGATGCTCCCAGCAAACTTGCGGTAATGCCTGCTTCAAACTCTCTGGGTTTTTTATATTGAATATCCAATACACTGGAAAGTTTGTCCCCGTATTTTGCTTCAAATCCACCTGCCGCAAAACCAACATTAGAAATGAGATCATAGTTGGGAAATGCAAGGCCTTCTTGTTGCCCGCTGCGTACGAGCAAAGGCCTGTAAATCTCAAAGCCATTTACATACACTAGGTTCTCATCATAGTTTCCGCCCCTAACGGAATATTGTGAACTTAACTCGTTGTTGCTCACTACATATCTTTTCAAGATTGCGATGAGAGGATCACCACTTGGGTCTGGTAAATACTCTAATTCATCAATGGGAATGGGTTGAATTACTTCATACCTTCTTGCATCTGTGATTACTACATCAGGTAATACAGGTACAGTAAGCATAACATTTAACCTGAAAGTATCAGCCTGAGTCAGGAATATTTTTTCATAAAATTCTTCATATCCCAATCTGGAAAAAATGATAACAACAGTGTCGTTTACTGGTACATTGATAGAGTAAGCCCCGTTTTTTAGTGAAGTTGTCGGAGGTTGATTTTTGTTGAATAAAAATATATTTACCTCCTCAATGGGTTTATCTTTTGCGTCTGTGATGCTACCGAAGACATAAGCCGTTTGAGCCTGCAGGAGGGTGCCGGAAAGGAAGATCAACAAGAGGAGAGCTATGCGATGCATGCTGGATTTCAACG
>JBJXHH010000224.1:0-6598 GCA_046160675.1 Chitinophagales bacterium | reverse complement strand
AGTCTCGAAATCTGCTCTTTTTGTGATATATGCATGTAAAATTTAAGGATTACCGTTGCATTTTCCATCAGCAAGTTTTCAAAGGCATTAATGTGTTCATACCTTTTTTTGATGGTTGGCATATCCACCCAGGCATGTACCCGTTGTATTAAAACATCTTCATAATGCGAGCGGTTAAATATCTGAATCATTCCTTTTTCGGGTACATGTTTATGAATACGCCAAAGAAATTCATGTTTCATTTCCTCCTCGGTGGGTTTCTTAAATGACTGTACCTTACAGCCCATAGGGTTTATGCCTGAAAATACTTCTCGAATGGCCCCATCTTTTCCGCTGGCATCCATGCCTTGCATAATTATCAGCAGGCTGTGTTTTCCTTGTGCGTACAGTACATTTTGCAATTTCCCCAATTCTTTCAGAAGGACCTTCGTTTTCTTTTCTGTTTGCTCTTTATCAAAATTTTTGGGTGGGAGTGTAGAGATGCTGTGTATATCTATTTTTTCCATAAATGCGGTTCGCTTTGCACAAAATTAAGTTTCAGACTTTGAAATCCTTATCTCCTCAAAATTCATATTTTTACAGCCCCTCAAAAAATAAGCAGTTTACCATGGCGAAAAAGAACGAAGAAAAAAAACGATACAAGTTTAAAGAAATGAAAGTGTATGGTTCGCTGGAGAATTTTTATGGGAACCAGAAAGACTACCGCATAGTACATGATGAAAGCGAAGTGTGTTACATGAATGTTGAATTGCAACTTTACAATCTGTTATTTGATGAAGAAGTTTGGAAGGCAAAAGTGAAGATCCGGGGTTCTGAGTATTATAACAATACAGAGATGTGTAACATTGAAAAAACACTTGATGTTACCCTGGATCAGAACATTGTAATTATAAGGGATGGCTGGGGAACTCCCAACCCCGGTTGGTGGAAAAAAGGTACTTACAAATGGGAAGTGTTTATTGATGATGTATTGGTAGGGACAAATTATTTCTACATTACAAACAATGGGAAAGTAACGTCTGAATTTAATCCCTACTTTGATATTAATTCCATTAAACTGTATAACTCGCCTAAAGGAAATTCTCTAAAGGAAGAAAGGAAATACATGACCGCATTTAATAAAGATACTGCACAATATATTTCTGTTGAGTTAGACCTGAATAACAAAATAAATCATGAACAATACTTTCCGTTGGAATTTAATTTTAGTTTCTATAATGATGTTCATCAATTGAAAGGAGTAAGTTATTGGTTTGAACATATTAATGACAAGAGGCAGAACATTGTTATGGATGTTGGTTATGGGGCAGAAAATCCGGGTTTCTGGTTTCCGGATAAATACACTTGTGAAATCACTTTCATGGATAACATCATCGCCATTGTTCCATTTGAAGTAGGAATGGCAGATGTTCCACTCACGGGTGCCCCTACATGGATCAGCGGTGTAAATATTTCTACTACAGTTACGGCACAGGCCAGTTCTCCAGTGGATGCTGTGAGTTTTGAAAATGCAAAGAAAGAATTAGATGAGTTGATCGGGCTTTCAACAGTAAAAAAAGAAATTAATGAACTCACCACATACTTGGAGTTCCTAAAAATCAGGAAAGAAAAGGGGTTTGAAGAAAAAGGGAAGTTCAACCTGAATATGGTATTTACCGGAAATCCCGGAACGGGAAAAACAACTGTAGCCCGCATGCTTGGTAAATTATATAAAGCCATGGGCTTGTTGAGCAGGACAGATGTAACAGAAGTTGGAAGGGTTGATCTAGTAGCTGAATACATAGGGCAAACTGCACCGAAAACAAAAGCAGCTATTGACAGGGCAAGAGGAGGAATTTTATTTATTGATGAAGCCTATGCATTAACTGACAGAGGTGATGACGGAAAAGATTTTGGAAAAGAAGTAGTGGAAGTTTTGATAAAAGAAATGAGCGACGGGCCCGGTGATATTGCTTTCATTTTTGCCGGCTACCCGAAAGAGATGAAACAATTTTTAGATTCGAACCCGGGTTTGTCATCAAGGTTGGGGCAGGTAATTAATTTCCCTGATTATGCACCTGATGAGTTAATGGCAATTGCTGATTATGATTCAAAACGCCGGGGAGTTACCATAAGTACAGAAGCAAAACAACTGATATATATAAAGGTAGTGGAAGCTTATAGAAACCGGGATGAAAGATTTGGAAATGCAAGATACATGAATACCATTATTGAAGAAGGTAAACAAAACATGGCATTGCGTTTAATGAAAAGTGATCACCCGGAGCAGCTTACGAATGAAGATCTTTCAACTATCCAGTTGCAAGATATAGAAATGGTGTTTGGTGTAAATGCAAATAAAGGAGTAGAACTTCCGGTAGACGAAGCTTTGCTTGTGGATGCAATGAATGAGTTGAAAGAACTGGTAGGCATGGCAAATGTGAAAAGCGAAATTGAAGAGATTGTAAAGCTGGTGAGATACTACAAAGAAATTGGAAAAGACATTCGCAAATCATTTTCGCTACACACAGTATTTACAGGAAATCCCGGAACAGGAAAAACCACAGTAGCTCGTATTCTTGTTAAAATTTATAAAGCCATCGGTATATTGGAGAAAGGCCATTTAGTGGAAACTGACAGAGAAGGAATGGTGGCAGGTTTTGTAGGGCAAACAGCTATTAAAACGGATGGAATGATTGATGCAGCAATGGGTGGCGGTTTATTTATTGATGAAGCGTATGCGTTAAGCGGTGGGGGAGAAAATGATTTCGGCAGAGAGGCGATAGAAACCTTACTCAAAAGAATGGAAGATCACCGGGGTGACTTTATTGTGATTGTTGCCGGATATACTGATAACATGGCCAAGTTCCTGGAATCCAATCCGGGTTTAAAATCAAGGTTTGATAAATTCATTCACTTTGATGATTACAGTGCAGAAGAATTATTTACCATCGCTGATAATTTATTTAAGAAAGACTATTTATTCCTGGATGAAGCAGCGGCGAACTATTTAAAAGAATACATCGGCAAACTTGCAGCAGCAAGAAATAAATATTTCGGTAATGCAAGAACAATGCGGAAATTAGTAGTTGACACTATCCACAACCAGCATCTACGCATGGCAGGAATAGCCGCTGTACAAAGAACTCCTGAAATGATAAAAACCATCACATTAGATGATGTAAAAGAATTTACTTCAACTGAAATTACTCCGCAAAGAGATAGCATTGGATTTAAGACCGGAAGTTCAAATAAATAACCTTGGCTCTGGGCAAATGTAAATACAAAGTAAATAGAGTTTGTATTTTGTAAAAGTTTTTCTTTTCACATAACATTAGAACATCTTTACTGATAGTTAACTCTAGTGTTGATATTCTGTTAGATATTTACTCTTCAAAATATTAAACTTAAAATACTATGAGAAAAATTCTACTTCCGTTTTTCCAATTCATCTGTGTCTGTTTCTTCTTATTTTCCGTGACTGAACTATCTGCACAAGGGTGTGTAGCAATACGTTCTGTTTCCGGTGTAGGATCATCAAGCTCGGCCCTTATTGATAAACGAGACATTCAGATAGGACTTAATTATAGAGGTTTTCATTCTTATAAGCACTTCAGGGGCCCGCATGAAGAAACAAACCGGGTTGACGAAGGCAGCGATGTAAGAAATGATGTAAACGGCTTCGATCTGCTTTTTACATACGGCATTTCAAAACAATTGAGCGCTACCATAGATATTCCTTATACTTTCAACTGGAGATCATCTAAATATGAACATGCGAATGATCCTACTACTGGCGAAGATGTAAGAAGAAGTACAAGTTCTCAAGGTATAAATGATATTCGCCTCCAATTTGACTATTGGTTGTTTAATACACATAAAGCAGAAAGCAATGGCAATATGAGTCTTGGCCTTGGTATCAAATTACCTACAGGAAATTTTGCTTACCAGGATACCTTCTATTACATCGGTGATGAAGGTGCAAGTATCTTAAAAGAAGTTGACCAATCTATTCAACCCGGAGATGGTGGATGGGGTATAAGTTTTCAATCTCAGGGTTTTGCGGAACTTGAGTCAGATCATTGGTTTACTTATTATAGTATCTATTACCTCTTTACACCACAGGATACGCTTTCTTGGGAAAAAAGAGTTGATAAAATAGACCCAGCCAATCCTCCGGCTGTTAATTTTTCAATTTCAGATCAATACCTAGTGAGGGCAGGTTTTTCTTATTTGCCTTCATCAGCACCCAAGCTTGCTACCAGTTTAGGCATTCGGGCTGAAGGTATTCCTGTTGAAGATTTCTTTGGCGAAACCAATGGAAGAAGAAGACCCGGCTATGCAATTTCTCTTGATCCTGGTCTTTCCTATACAAACGGAAGTCATTCAGTTTCTTTAAACATACCTTTTGCAGTTCATCGTAACAGGACACAAAGCGTAGCCGATATAGAAAGACAACAAACTGATCCGGGTGAAGAGGAACCACGGCATGGTGATGCTGCTTTTTCCGATTATACTGTTTTCTTCTCTTATGCATTCAGGATTTTCAATAAGAAAACACATGGAGATATGGACCATAATGAATACGTTCCTACTAACAATAACTAATTCCTACAACATATAATAAAAAAATAAACATGAAGTTCTATACTATAATCCTGTTACTTTTTGCAGCATGTACAATATTCTCATGCGCCCAGTCAGCTAAATGCGATTGCTTAACAACAGTAAGAAACAGTTCTGATGGTTCAATCATTTCCGAGGAGCAAAATCTTTATCAAAGCGCCGGCAATGATCCTACATGCAATGATTTTGAAGATGAAGTGATAGAAGATTCTACCACTACAACGATAGAATGCACTGAACTTTAGCATTCTTTACATTTGGTTTAGATAAAACCCTTCGCACGAAGGGTTTTTTTTATTTAATACGTCAGCATACCCATCTTGCGGTAATTAGCGTTTCTTATATTTGCATATTAATGATACGAATCGTATTTTTTCTGCTAACCTTCATTGGTTCACAATTTTGTTTTTCACAGGATTCCGTTTTTCCCAAACTTCAGGTTGCGGGTGGAGTTGGCTATTCGCATAGGTTACAAAAGCATGAGAGATACAATACTGAATTTAATCCGGGAATAAGTTTCACCGGAGAACTACAATACTCTTTTACAAAAAGATGGTTTATAAACCTAAACTATCATCATACAAGCCATGCATATCATTATTATGACATGCGTCTTTCTTATATTCTTAATAACACCTCACTCAATGTCGGATATCTCCAACCGCTTTCAGAAAAAATTGACATGTTTGCTGATCTTGGTTGCGGAGTATGGATCGGTAAATATCCCGATTATGATATTAAAACTTATAATAATAATGGCAGCTATGAAGTTAACAAATCAATTTCAGACGGGCCTAGTGTAACAATTTCCGGAAATTCAAATCTTGGTTTCAGTTATAAGCTTACTGAGCTTTTTAAGATTGCCTTAAAATCAAGGTATGCAATTTCCAAAATGAATTGGTATATTGATTCAATTCAGTTTTCTTCTACCCCTGGTTTTCCGACCAATTATGGAAATATTTTTAACGGTGAGATAACCCCCATTTATCAATACCTGAATATTCTTTTATTAATACAAGTTAGGATTTAGTAAAACTCATTGTAAAAATTTAAGAAACCGTAGTTTTACAAATAATAAAAAGGCATACTCATTTTATTTAATACGTCAGCATGCCCATCTTCCCCATCTGGTAATCCCTGATTGCCTCCATCACTTCGCTTTGCGTATTCATCACAAACGGGCCGTAGGTTGCAAGTGGTTCATCAATGGGTTTTCCGCTTAGAAGTAAGAACTGGGTATCTTCCATCGCTTTGATAGAGATAAAAGCCCCAACATTTTTATACAAAACGATCATTCCTTCATTTGCATGATGCTTGCCATTGATCTCCAACTTACCCTCCAGCACATACAAGATTACATTATGTTCTACCGGAATATTGATATCATCTAATTTCTCTTTCTTCATCACTCCATGCATCGCAACAACTTCTGTAAAAGTTTTCGCCGGGCCCTGAATATCATTCCATGTGCCAGCAACTATTCTCAATTTCAATTTTTTATCTTCGCTTTCATAAACAGGAATATTCTCTGATTTTATATCCTGGTATCTTGGTTCAGTCATTTTATGTTCCTTCGGCAGGTTTACCCAAAGTTGTACACCATGGAAGTCACCACCAGTTTTTTGAAATTCTTCCGTTGCTTTCTCACTGTGTATCACCCCTCGGCCTGCGGTCATCCATTGCACATCACCGCCTTTCAAAAACCCTTCATTCCCCATACTGTCCCGGTGATGGATATTGCCTTCAAATAAAAAAGTTACCGGTTCAAAACCCCTGTGCGGGTGGGGTGCAACATCAAAATCCACCTCCCCTGCAGGAATATTTTCTTTCCTGAAATGATGCAGTAATAAAAACGGGCTTATCTGATTAATGCCTTTAATCGGCAATGCTTGTAATATTTCAGCTTTGCCGAGCATTACTTTGTCGGCCGGAAAAATGTATTGTACATTACGCATGCTGTTATAAAACAAAAGTTTATTGAAAAGTTCAGTTT
>JBJXHH010000223.1:0-4841 GCA_046160675.1 Chitinophagales bacterium | reverse complement strand
CTTATCTTCTCAGAAATTTTATATTTCAATGGACAAACATATGACGCCATTTTTATTGGCATTTGGGTGCCGTCAATTCTTGCTTTTGGAATTTATCTGAAACTTATAAACACGAAAAAAAATGATTGAAATTATACCATACTTCGCAGGCTTGATTACTTTATTATTTGGAATAGGCTTTTTTTTAGCATTAAAAGAAGCAAATAAAAATTAATCTTGAATACCCAAGTCGATCAAACTAAGTTTTATTGATTACAAAGCCAATTGTCAATATTTTAAACTAATTCTTGTTGCACTTGTTATTGACATGGTAGATACAAAACAATGCAGCATTACTTAGTAATCGGCGCATCAAGCGGAATCGGGCTAGAAGTTGCTTTACAACTTGCCGAATCAGGCAAGCATGTAACAGCAACCTTTCATAAACATGAACCTGCTGATACAAACTCACAAATCCGCTTCCACCACTTAAACGTATTAGAGGACACACTTGCATCAGATTTTTTACCTGATGAATTAGCAGGTTTGGTTTATTGCCCGGGCAGTATCAACCTTCGGCCCTTTGAACGAATAAAACCTGTAGATTTTGAGGAAGATTATAAACTTCAGGTAATCGGGGCCATCCGTATCATTCAAATGGTGCTACCAAGATTAAAGAAGGTTGAAAATGCCGCTATCGTTTTATTTTCAACAATTGCAGTACAAACAGGCTTACCCTTTCATACACAGGTAGCAGCATCCAAAGGTGCCATTGAGGGATTAACAAAGGCACTAGCGGCTGAATTTGCCCCAAAAATTAGAGTGAATTGTATTGCTCCTTCCTTAACCAATACACCTCTTGCAGCAACCTTATTAAATACAGAACAAAAAATGGAAGCAAATGCACAAAGGCATCCGCTAAAACGAATTGGCACCACTAAAGACATAGCAAACATGGCCACATTTTTACTTTCGGAAAAGGCAAGTTGGATAACAGGGCAGATTTTACATGTTGATGGAGGCATATCTACTTTAAAAACTTAAACATTCAAAAAATTAATAACTTGAAAAAAGGAATTAAACTAATCTTATGTATTGCATTGCCGCTATTGGTCGGCGGTTTATCGGGTTTTTTTACATCCTCAAATATTGATACCTGGTTTGCAACCTTAAATAAACCCACTTTCAACCCTCCCAACTATATTTTCGGCCCAGTTTGGACGACCTTGTACACCCTCATGGGAATTTCGCTTTACATAGTTTTAAATAAAGCAAAAACTCAAGAAAGGTTTAAGCTTTTAAGCATTTTCATTTTACAACTTGTGTTAAACTTTTTCTGGAGTTTCATTTTTTTCAAAACCCATCAAATAGGCTTAGCACTTATTGAAATTTTAATTCTTTGGATAAGCATTGTTGCCATGATCATTCTCTTTTATAAAACGAGTAGATTAGCTTCACTTATTAATATTCCCTACCTGCTTTGGGTAAGTTTTGCGGCAGTTCTGAATTATAATTTTTACATTTTGAATTGATAAATGAAAGGTACGTTTTTAGCCGCTCGTTGGGAAAATTTAGTTATGGCAAATTATGCGATAAACCCAGAGGTATTAAAACCTTATTTGCCCCATGGGGTCGAGATTGATTTTTACGATAATAAAACATATGTGAGTCTTGTCGGTTTTATGTTTAAAAGAACAAGCCTGTTCAAAATACCCATTCCGTTTTTTGGCACTTTTGAAGAAGTCAACTTGCGTTTTTATGTAAAGAGAGTTGAGGGCAGTAATGTAAAACGAGGGGTCGTCTTTATAAATGAAACTGTTCCATACAGACCGGTAGCATGGCTTGCCAACAAACTCTATAAAGAACACTACATCTCTATCCCTACAAAAAATTCAATAACTTATACTGAAACGACAAAGAACATAAAGTATGAATGGAAAATAAATAAACAATGGAATCAGCTGGTAGTAAATGCCGCTAAAGAAAAAGAGATTATGTTACCAGCTGGTATTGAAGAATTCATTTTTGAACATTATTACGGATATACAAAAATAAATAATCAGCTTTCTCAAGAATACAAAGTGAATCATCCCAGGTGGCTAGTGAATAAAGTAATTGATTACTCTATTCAATGCGACTTTGAATCAATGTATGGTAGCGATTTCTCCTTTTTGAAAAACAAAACACCCGATTCTGTAATAATTGCTGAGGGGTCACCAGTCACGGTTGGCTGGAAACGAAATACATTTTAGACTACTGATAGATGAAACTAAGCGATAAAGGATGGATTATTGAAATGGCCTGGGACAGAACCCCGTTTGAAGCCATTAAAACGCAATTTTGCTTTTTTAGAACCTGATGTAATTTCGCTTGTGAGAAGGGAGTTAAAATGCAGTAGTTTAAATTTGGAAGAAAAATTAAAAAAGTAGTTCCAGCTAATCCATGTCCTTTAAGGGAATCCTGATATATCTGGATTTAAATGGAAATTTCAAAAAAAATTATACCGGCTCCCGCAAGAAGTATCACCATGGGTTATTTGATGCTTAAGAAAGGCTTACATAATGTAAATTAAAGATCTAAAGCATTGAAATTCAGTGAATAACTACGAAAAAATATTATCCGGTGGTGACTTAAGATCAATTGGAAAAAGCAATTCCATGGTTTTGAAAATTCATACTGAAAAAGATTTTGATGAACTTTTTCAATGCTTATACCACCCCGACCGGTTAGTGGTTATGCGGGCAGCTGATATCATTGAAAAACTAACACTTAACAAACCACACTTTCTCAAAAAACATAAGGCAGCAATCCTTCAACTTTGCCAAGAGGCTAAGAATAAAGAACTTTTATGGCACTTGGCATTATTGATTCCTCGCCTTCATCCGGACAAAGAAGATTTCAGCATCGCCTGGAACATTTTGGCTAGGTGGGCAAATGATAAGACTCAATCCCGAATTGTAAGAGTAAATTCAATACAAGGGCTTTTTGAAATGCAAAAACAGGAAGAAGTTTCAGAAAAAAAACTTTACTCCATTTTGTCTGACATTGAAAAAGAAAATATTCCGTCTATCAATGCAAGAATTAGGAAACTCAAAATGAATTAAAGTAAAAAGGGTAGCCTTCGCCACATAAACTTTTATGATTTGAGAATGCGCTCCATTCCTACCAGAGTTCACAATTTATCTTAAACAGTATTGCTGTTGCAACCCAATAAATTTTATGTACTGGGCTTCGCTGCTTGTTTTAATGTATATTGTGGAAAATCCATGAGTGTCAAAAAATTAGGGAATTTTACAACTTGTGTCCAATTTCTAATTTCATGATCGTCATTACACTAATAAACAATAACTATGACCTATTCTATTAAAAAACTGTTTCACATCAATGCTCCGAGAGAAAGGGTCTTTGAAGCCATCTCGACTATCAAGGGGTTGTCAAATTGGTGGACAATAAATACCTCGGGCGATTCTTCAAAAAATAAGATTATTCGATTTACTTTCGGGGAAATGGAAGGTCCGCAAATGAAAGTGGTAGAAATTACCCCAAACGAACGGATAAAATGGGAATGTGTAGCAGGCTCCGATGGATGGATAGGGCATACCTTTACCTTTTTTCTTGATGAAAACGATGGCAAAACCCGTGTAAGATTTTCGCATGAATTATGGCCAGAAGATGATGACTTTTATGCTGCATGTTGTTTTAGCTGGGGAAGATACATGGAAAGTTTACGTCAATATTGTCAAACCGGAAAAGGAGAAGCATTTGGGAGCGAAGGTTATAGAAGATAATTTTTCAGTTTGTGTCAAATGTTAAAAATTCATTCAATATAAATGTATAATTCAAAATCAAACAATAATTTAAACAAAATCAAATGTCAAATTCAATCAAACACCTTATCAATCAATTCAATCTTCAAACAAGATTGTTCAACAATGTTACTTCCAACATAACAGATGCAGATGCAGGAAAATCAATGAATGAAAATACCAATCATATTGCCTGGATCACCGGGCATATCGTTTCAACAAGGTACATGCTTGCAAATGCTTTGGGACAAAATGTACAGGAACCATTTCCAACATTTTTTGAAAATGGGAAGGGCATGGATAAAACAGCTACCTATCCTTCTATGCAAGACCTTACAAAGGATTGGGGTTTCATTTCAGAAAAAGTAACCACTGCTTTAGCAGGACTAACTGATGAAGCCACAGATACTAAAATGCCCCAACCTGTTCCTACTGGCGACACTCTTGGTGATTTTATCGCTTTCCTTGCCCACCATGAAGCGTACACAATTGGTCAATTAGGTATTTATAGAAGATTTCATGGACTGGATTCAATGAAATACAACTAAACAAGGATCAATTATTTTTACTTAAACACAGCTTCTCGAAATGGAAGCTGTGTTTAAGTACCTCTTCCTCACACATCTAAATTCGCATACTTTGCATTGGCTTCTATAAATTCCCTCCTTGGGGGAACTTCGTCGCCCATGAGCATGCTGAAGATGCGATCAGCTTCTGCGGCGCTGTCAATAGTAACCCTGCGCAGGGTTCTTGTATTCGGGTTCATAGTAGTTTCCCAAAGTTGTTCAGCGTTCATTTCTCCCAAACCTTTGTAGCGCTGTACAGTTACTGAGTCGGGGTTGCCGCCTTTTGCAAGTTCTATTTGTGCCGCTTTGCGTTCTTCATCGTTCCAGCAGTAGGTTTGATCTTTCCCTTTTTTAACAAGATAAAGAGGCGGTGTTGCTATATAAATATATCCCTGCTCCACCAGTTCAAACATTTTGCGGAAGAAGAAAGTGAGAATAAGTGTGGTGATGTGACTACCGTCAACATCAGCATCCGTCATGATCACAATTT
>JBJXHH010000222.1:0-3126 GCA_046160675.1 Chitinophagales bacterium | reverse complement strand
CATTATTTAAGAATCAATACTTTTTCTGAATTGTATGATGCCTTTAAACCCGACATTCAAACGTCGCTGGAAAGTGTTGGGGCGCAGCAGGCATGGGAAGATGTGATCGACTTGTATAACTCCATCCCATTAACTGATGATATTTCAACCGACCTTGCTGACTATACTACCAACAGGGCATTAGATGGATTGTTTGTTTTAGTAGGGCAGGAGGAAGAAAAAATAAGAACAGACGTAAGCCACCAGGTTACTGATCTGCTGGAGAAAGTGTTCGGCAATTAAACATTAAACAGATACTTGAAACGGGAGGGAAAAAAGTAATTTTCCTCCCGTTTTATTTTTAATACTTATAGTAACTAACTGTTGAAGTTTCCCAGGAGTTCTCATTCCATTTAGGATAAATAAAGCCTTGTGTAAATAATCTTGTATTTCTGAAAAACTTGCCATAGCTTTTCTGTAAATTTCTGTGCATGAAACAAGTTGTTCTACCTTTTTTCTTCATTTTCTCATTTACCTCATACGCCCAAACCTACACCATTCCCGGAGCTACAGAACAGCCAGCATGGGTGTTCCCGCTTTGGTTTGAAGATGCCCTGGGCAATAAGGATACTTTGTACTTTGGGTATGACCCGGAGGCTGAGGAGTTTGGATACCCACAAAAAGATACAATATTTGGGGAGGAATATTTATTAGTTGATTCATCCAATTTTTTAACTGTTTGGGGGGGGACAGGATTATATACAGACACTGGATTTTACGGTTTAAAAATAATAATTGCAAAACTTGAATCAACTATAGGCAGTAGCATCGCCTTTTACTCCGCCTGGTATCCGCCGCTCATTTTGAGATGGGATAAGAATTTATTTTATAGTGATGTATTGCCATTTCCCGATAATGGGGATGCGCCAAAAGCACTGGGCCAGATGAGTACAAGTGCTGACATGGTTCCTGAAGGGGAATGTTCTTTTCAATATCCATATTACATGACCGATACTGTAGCCTTTGAAGGAGGTTGCGTTCATGCAGACAGTATGGTATTTTTGTACGGTTCACTTGCGGTTTTAGATTTTTCCATAAGACCATGGCAACCCTATTGGGATGAAATTATTAGTACAACTGATTATTCACAACAAATATCCATCTATCCAAACCCAGTCATTAACAATTATTGTATGATTGAAGTAGAGAATACGGAAGAAATAAATATCAAATTATTTACAACCGATGGAATTCTTTTGTTTGAAAAAAATCTTGAAGGTTTTCCTTCTTATACATTGCAATTGCCTGAAATTTTTAGCGGAATATATTTACTAAACATTACTCAAAAAGATTTTTCTCAAACCTTAAAACTCATAAAACTATGAAAAAGCATCTTTTACTGGGCTTGCTTTTGATAAAAATTTTATCACTAAACGCTCAAACCTACACTATACCCGGCGCTACAGAACAGCCAGCCTGGGTTTTCCCGCTTTGGTTTGAAGATGCTCTTGGTAATAAAGACACCTTGTATTTTGGCTATGACCCGGAGGCTGTTGATTTTGGCATTCCAAGTTCTGATACAATTTTTGTCCTCGGTTGGCGTCCTCGCCAACCGCCTGAATGAAATTTCCTAAAACATCTTAAATTTATGAATGCATTTTTTTACTGCAACAATTAATAACTGGCAAAAACTTTTGCAGGATGATAAAATAAAAATACTTATTGTGCAATCTCTTGAGTGGCTTTATAAAAATGAAAGAGCACATACACATGGCTTTGTAATAATGCCTAACCACATACATTTATTATGGAGCAGAGGAAATGATTATGAAATACAAAAATCAGAACAAGACTTACTGAGTTTTACCGGACACGAAATAAAAAAATATCTGACAAAGAATAATCCTGAACAATTAAATAATTTTATTTCAACACAAGCAGACCGTGCATATCATTTTTGGGAAAGGAGACCACGAAGCATAGAAATAATGAGTAGGGAAATAGCATGGCAGAAATTAAACTATATACATAATAATCCTGTAAAAGAAAAATGGCAGTTGGCAAAATTGCCTGAAGAATACTCGTATTCATCCGCAGCATTTTATATTAAAGAAGACAAAACGTTTTCTTTTTTAACACACTATATGGATTACTGCTAAATACGGAATATCGGATTGGCGGGGACGCCAACCGGGGACAAAATATCGGAAGCAAACAACAAGTAAAATTTATCTGTTGCGCTCACTTCATCAGGAGTGACACCCAGTAAGGTAGCATACGTAGCAAGTTTTTCGTTGAAGTTTTTCAACCAGAGAAGCTTATCTTCATCTTTGCGGGGCAGAAAATATTTTTTTGCCATGATCTTTTTATTTTAATTATGAGTGAAATGTATTTGAACATGTATAATACGCCGGGCGATATGTATTTATTGTTTGTACACAACGTTAAATTTTGTGAAGACAAAAGTTTTGGTAAAAATGCCCCAAAACCCTTGCAGGACAAGCATTTCTGGTGAAATGAAAAAAACTACGAAACAAAATTTCTTGTGTACAGATGATGCGGAGTTGTGAACGAATAATGCGTACACAACAACGCATAATTTTTTCATCCCAACAAATAAAATATCAGCCCCTACACTACACTGCTAATGCCCAACACATGCCTGCTAAGGGCCAACGCATCGTGCGTCAGGCCTTAAACATGTTGCGTACATATATCCGCATGAAACATGCATAGCTACGTAAGATATGTTGTTATGAACGAATGAAATATTGTGTGAACGCCTAATGCGTTGCCATGGACGGAACACTACTAAGACCTGACGCATCACCTGTAGGACCTTAGCAGGAATGCGTAGTGGCTGATGCACGATGCGTTGGGCCTGAAAAATGAAGGGGAGAGGGAAGTAAGCTATACTTGTATAATATCAAATAAGAAACAAAGGAGGAAAAGCTCCCTGTTTAAAACATTGTAATTTTCCTCCCGTTTAATGTTTTGTATGTTGATGGATGTAAAAGATTTGATCCTTGACCAGGCGAAAGCAATGACCTTGTTTGAGGTCATAGCTGTAATAACCGGGGTCTGGAGTGTGTGGCTTGCAAAGAAGGAGAACATTCTTGTTTTTCCTGTTGGCATCATCAGTGTAAC
>JBJXHH010000221.1:0-5534 GCA_046160675.1 Chitinophagales bacterium | reverse complement strand
CTTTATTCTGGGCAATCTTTATTCATAAAATACCTGAAACATTTGCCCTTGCCACTGTTTTGTTTTTCTCCTTTAAAAAACCTGTTAATGCAGCTGTGTTTATCATTCTGTTTGCTTGTTTAACACCTGCAGGTGCAGTATTAAGTAATATAATCCATTTCAATGAAGAACAAGTTACCTGGTTGATTGCGATTGTGTGCGGTTCATTGATTCATATCTCCACTACCATAATTTTTGAAGCAAGTGGTAAGGCACACAAGATCAGTTTGTACAAGTTTCTTGCAATACTTGCCGGGGCAGGAATCTCTTTACTTACGATCGGGCTGCATTAATTTCTCCGAAATTTATTTTTCATTTTTCGAAAAAAGGATTTAACTTACACCATCTTTCCATCCAAACAGGATATTTTTTTCCTAGATCTAAACATTATGAACACAAAAGCAACTATCACATTGCTTGCTTTTTTGGGCTGGAGCATACTTTGCCGGAGATGGTACACTTGCGGAGTAAAAGAAGTTTGCCCTTCTGCAAAAACAGGCTCTGAAAAAAATGCGATAAGTAATAACAAGGAAAGCCCTCCGCTGCAAAAGGCTCCCCTTTTATTTAAAGAAAATGATGCGGATGCAATAACTAACGATCTGTTTCCAGCCATGCGGGATTCCATCCTAAAGCTTGTGAAAGAGGGAAAGAAGCTGGAAATAACAGGCATTTATTATGAAGGGGAACAGAATACCACTGCTTTCGAAAACCTTGGGCTCGCAAGGGCGGAAGCGACAAAAAAATTATTTGCTGGAATGGTTGATGAAAGTAAGATATTGCTTGTATCACAGATGGAGAAAACAATGCCTGAGAAAGTTGAAGGCCTAATTCCTGCAACAGCATTTGCCATTAGTACACCAAAAGGCGGGGTTGTGGAGGCGGAAAATTTCGTCAGTATTCATTTTACATCAGGCTCTGCAAACCGTGATCAGAATGCAGAGGTAGATGCCTACTTGGCATCGCTGGCAGAAAAACTAAAAACTTCAGATCAGAAAATTACGATAACAGGCCATACTGATGATACTGGCAATACAGAAAGCAATGAAAAACTCGGCATGAGCAGGGCAAACCATGTGAAAGGCATACTTGTGAAGGCGGGCGCTAAAACTGAAAATATTACCTGTGCATCAAAAGGAGAACTAAATCCCATTTCTGATAACTCCTCAGAGGAAGGCAAGCGCATGAATCGCAGAGTAGAGATCTCACTAAACTAACCAATAAAACCAACTTATATGTTATTACAAATATTCGATCAAAGTATAACCCAGGGACCCGGAACTGAAACATACAGTTCGCATAGTTGGGAAATACTTCTTATGTTACTCGGCGCATTTTTGCTGGGATATTTACTGCGGTTTTTCTTAAACCTAAAAATGAAACGTCTTATCGCTTCATTGCAGGATGAAGTTGCAAAACAAAATGCCAGAATATCCGGGCTGGAAGGGGAGAACTCAAAACTCTCCACTGATTTTGACAACGCAGTTGCAAAAACGATACGCCTTGGCAGTGAAGTTACATTGCTCACAGGTAGGGTAAAAACTGCAGATGATGCAAACGCAAAACTTACAACGGAGAATTCTCAGTTAGGCGTAGACCTTTCAGCAAGTAACGGAAAGATAAAAGTGCTGGAAGATGAGATACTTGCTTTGAAGAAAAAAAATATGAACCTGGAAGACACTGCCGTGAAACTAAATGCCGAGTCGGAACGCCAGAGAGATGCCCTTAAAAAATTGCATGCTGACCTGGATGCATGCCTGGCGGCAAAAAAATAACTGGAAACGAAAGGTATGTGGGATGAACTCAAAAAATGGGAGAAGGAACTGAGCTGTGGAAAATAGAGAACCGGAATTGATGTACTAGATTCTCTGGTTTTTCATAAATATTTTTCCAATATCATAAATTCAAGAACCTGTAAATGTTTTCCATGAATGCCGTCTTCTTCAAATGCTTTTCTTTCACCAGTATCCCTATATCCATGCCGTATGTACCATTGTATCAGTTCCTCTCTTACTGAGATCACTGACATGTAAATACTATCACACCCAATAAATATTGCATATTCTTCTGCTGCAGTTAAAATTTGCTTACCAATGCCGAGCCCTTGCAGTTTTGGCGATACGCTGAACATGCCTAGGTAAAGCCTGCTTTCATGTTTTTGTAAATTTACACAGCCAGAAATCGTTTCATCTTCAGCAATATATACCAGGAAAACACTACCTGGCGTAAGCATCGTTTCTTCAATAACCTGTTTGTTTGTGCGTACATCACCACTAATAAGATGCGCCTCTGTTGTCCAACCCAGCCTGGAAATCTCACCCCTGTATGCACTATTGAGCAGGGTTTCAAGCGCAGGAATGTGAGTTTGGGTTGCAATTTTTATGGAAGGATGAGTAAACTGCATGCCTGCAAAACTACCGGTTTCAATATCATTACCAACAAAGATTGCAATAAATACAAATGAGCTGTCCTAGTTATTTTTTCAAAATGAAAAGCCCGGACAAACTTCTATGCCGGGTCTTTTATTTTACTGATTTTATTGCAGGATCAGCTTTTCTGACATTATATGTAGGCCGTTATTTGCAAGCAAGGTATAAATACCTTTCGGCAGTTGAGAAAAATTTAGTTGCAAAAGAGTTTCTTCCGCATCTATACTGTTTTCCCAAACAACTTTTCCGCTTGCGTCAAAAATGCGCATAAATGTATTTTTGTTTTCGGCATGAAATCCCGAAATATCAATAGTAAATATTCCGAAACTTGGGTTCGGATAAATCATGATAGTATTGCCAGGGTCCATTGTTGATTCTTCAGGGTCAGAACTTGCAATGCGCAATGCAACACAGTCATCAATATATGCACTAAAATTGCTGCCTGCTTCCGCAAGAAACCCATCTAAAAGCGTCACATAGTCCCCTGCACGGAATGTCATTGCCCCCCCTGAATGAATTATATAATCTCCTGAGTGCGTTGTAGAAGTTAATGCGATTACATCTCCCGCTTCTCCTGAGTAAATGTTTTCTGATGGTAATACTTTATTACTAAGCGTAATTTCTATGGACGAAATATCATCAACAGTATTGTTTAATACCCGGGCATTATCACTTGTTACAGTTGTAAAAGGGAAGAAATCTGTTGTACCTGTTGGCGACCCGTCATAATAAACATCCGGGTTGCTGAAGTAAGGTATCCTTCCGCATTCTAAACCCAGTGTATCGCAAAAATCAGTATATGCCATGACTGTTCGCCAGCCATCAACAATGTTAACATGCCCGTGCCCGTAAGAATACGGGATTGGATCTACGGTGACGTACGGGTCATGATTACACCCGAACAAATGTGCAATTTCATGTGGGAAGGTATATTGATTAGCCAATGCACATCCATCTTGTAAAATGCAAAAATTGTTACTTGCAGTTGCGATATCAGATATAGGGGCTCTTCCGCAGTTTTCTGATTCAGTATAGTCTACAAGTAATACATTCAGGTCAGCGTCATAATATGTTCTCACCGTGGAGATTTCATCTAACAACCCGTCAGATATATCCATCCAATTATCAAGAATAGTTGCTGCGCTCCCGGGTTCAACATAACTGTTTTCGTAAGACCTTGCAAGTTCAACCTCAAAGTTTACTTCGCTGTTAACCAGGCATTCGTTTGTTACATCAATACATTGTTGAACAAACGAAGCTATATCCGCTTGGTCAGCAGCTACATCATCAGTATAACAGACTGCCAGACGTACTTTACAGTCGCCGGTTGCTGACATTTTTGCAATTCCAGTTTCGGGGTCAATAAGTGGATTAACAACCATGGTATCTCTTGCATGTTGCTCATTGGTATTACTTTTATCCTTCTGCACACAATCTTTATGTTCCGGTATACCATCTTCAATGCAATCATACATAATATGCAAGCCCTCACCTATGGGGTAGATGTAATATGTGCCCTCTTTGCAGAATATCCAGCCTGTGACATGCTCATTATTTACAACGAAGTTGATATTTCCATCGCCCGTCTGAGGATCACCAAACCAGGAAAACATTTTACCTGTTCTTTGCACTGTTTTTCTTTTGTTAACCTGCAAAATTCCCTGGTCTAACAGATTGATGCCCAATGTTTCATTTTCAAGTAATTCCTTTTGTATCCGGCAAAATTGATAATTGAAAACATAAGGGGAACTGATCCACTTTTGTGCATAATGATCCTGCTGTTGGGTAAGCTCAGGAGATGTAATAAACTCAATAAACACTTTTTGATTTTGCGCTGTGCTTGTAAGAACAAACAGGCACATGCAGCAGGTGAGAATATAAAATTGTATTCTCCGTTTAAAAATAAATATCTTTTTCATAATCCTGTTTTTTGTAGTGTTAAATGATAGTTGAATTTATTTATTCTCCATCGCAGAAATCTTTGCTGCCAGTGCATCATTCTGCTTCTTCAATTCAATGATGTACAGTGTAAGCTCCTCTATCTTTTCCATCATAGTAGCCTGCATTTCGCCAACATGTAAGCCGCCGTTCTCAATTTCATCTGCTGAGGGAACATTGGGAAGATGTTTGTGTTGTCCGATGTAAGCTTCCAGTTCTTCTAAACTCATGAGCCTATAATTTTCATCAAACACATAATCCGCCCAGGGATACATCTCCACTCGCAATTCTTCGCAAACTATATTACCATCAACGTTTAATTTATAGCCTGTTTTCGGCGTAGTGCTAGCCCCACCCATTACAATGTTTCCGTTGTGATCAATATACATTCTTGTAGTTGAGTTGGATGAAAAAATTACCCTGCCGTCAGTGTTTGCAGCAAATATGCCAACACGAAGGTCTTCGCCAAGCGCCTGCACATAACCGAGGTTTTCATCTCCGTCCCTTAAAGTTATGTAAGGATCAGTGCCATCAATAACTAATACGTCGCTTGTTCCTGACATAGTGGCTTGCGCAGTTGAAACAGCGCTTGTTGTGCCTATGGCAATTTGAGAACTCACATGCAGATCGCCGTTGATACCCATTTCGAAACCTGTATAGGGTGTTCCTGTGTTCACTGTCACCTCTCCGGTTGGATGCACAAAGAGTTCATCACTGCCGTTTGCCCGAAGAACTACTCGCCCTATATCATTTGTAAGGTAAGTAGCTAACGTAAGATCATTTCCGTCAGCCCGCATATAACCTTTTTCAACGCCCCCGTTTTCCATGCTTATGTACGGGTTCGTTCCTTTAATTGTAACTATTTCATCTGTTCCTGAAACTGTGAGTTGATAATCGGCATCAGTGGTTCCGATAGCAAGCTGGGAAGAAACATGCAGATCGCCGTTGATACCCATTTCATACCCTGAATAGGGCGTTCCTGTGTTTACTGTCACTTCGCCGGATGGGTGCACAAAGAGTTCGTCATTGCCGTTTGCCCGAAGAACTACTCTTCCTGAATCATTTGTAAGGTAAGTTGCTAACGTAAGATCATTTCCGTTAGATTGTATGTAACCAACATCAACGCCACCG
>JBJXHH010000220.1:0-10945 GCA_046160675.1 Chitinophagales bacterium | reverse complement strand
AGGATTTCGGAGGGGCAAAAATACGGTATTCAGCCTCATTTTCCAATGGGATAGTTATTAAAAGTAAAGGTACTATCGTTCACAACAGCGTAAATAACATCATATGCTGTATGCCTTACAAGCAGGTTGTCAAAATTTATCATCTTGTCATTGCTCGCCTCCAGGATTATCTTTTTACACTCCGGTGGAACATCAAAATTTTCTGCTGCCCGAACCCATGCATTGATCACATCTGTAGAAAATTTGGGGTTTACACTCGTTTCTTTTATAATCTTGTTTTTAGCATCTATAAACTTTACTTTCATATAAGGATAAGCCGTAGTTTCAGCATAGGTTTTTGCCCAGACGGAAACTTCAATCCATATGACCTCAGATATCTGAACAGGTATTTCAGCTACCAGCCCGCCTCCATTTTCGGAATAGAATGATCCTTTGCCGTAAAAAGGTTCCGGCGAAAGGTTTTGTTCGAATTCATGACTATAAAAGAGTTGAATAGGTTTTTCAGCGTAGTATTGACAAACAGGGTTGAAGTACCAGGTTTGTTTCTTATGAATGAAATCCTCCTGCAAAAAATGTTGTGTATCATCCAATATAGATACCGGCATTGCATAAAGTTTCAAATGCCCCTCCTGACATATAAACTTTGAATTTGCTAAAAGGTATTTTTCCTGGCGGGTGATTTCTTTATCATTTGTGATAAGCAGTATATCTTTTTTGCTGATCAGCATGGGGTAGGTTTTTTTTATTGTACTGTGACTCACAACCTGTGCAAGTTGTAAGGTTTGTGAAACAGATGTTCTTGACATCATGCTATTAATGAGAGGCAACCCGGTTTGATAAGCTATTTCCATGGCTTTCCCTCCATCATAAGCTGACCTGTCAACATATAATTTTTCAGACCCGTTTAAGAAAAATCCCAGGAAAAGGGTTGCCTGGAAATCATCAGCCGAACTGTTGTTCTTTACGAGGATTTCCTTCCAATTATCAGAGCCGACCTTAAAAGGATTATGATTTGAAGTATGAAGGATTAGTTTTTTATTTCTTACAAAGTTTACATTTGTTTCAAGGATGCTGAAAGCCAGCAAGAAGGTGATGAACAAGTACGCAGCAATTTTTTTTATTGAATAAATCTTTTGAAAAAAAGTGTACACATACACTACAGCATACACTGTGAACACATAATAAAATATCCATGCAAATCTGCCAAGTGATCGGAATTGCTTTATAAAGGGAATAACATCTGGTAAAGTACGTAGCCCCAGAATAAAGGGAAAAGCGAATGAAAATAATAATGATAATATTGCTGCAAGCACATACACGGAAAGCCTGGGTGGCGTTTCAATTATTTTTGCTTTGAAAGTTTTTTGTTTTACAGAGCGGATAATAAACGTTATAATACTGATAAGAGCAATCATTGATGCAATACCCCCAACGTAAGCATAACCTTCAATATCGCCTCTGCGTAAGGAAGTATTATTATAAACAAGATCTGCAAAAACACCCTCTCTAGGAAGAAACACCGACTGCAGGGTGGCTCTGTAAGCAAAGAAGCCGTAAGGAGCAGGAGTTCTGTCTTCTACAGTATCAGTAAAATGAAGAAAAGAAAAAATGATAAGAAAAGGGATAATGATGATGGCAAAAGGCGCCAGTATTTCTCGGCGATTGGCAATTTTTTTAAACCCACTAACAAGAAAATAAGTAGAAAAAAATAAGAGCCCTATGAATGCATAATACAAATGAATAAATCCGAAAAATGTAATTAAAAAGATGAGTATGAAAACCGGAAGGTATCTGTAATTCCTTTTTTTTGCCTGGATGCTCATCCACCAAAGAAGAGGGATGTAAAAAGAATAACTCAATGCATAATGCCCGCCCATGCGCTGCAATTGTGGATTCATAAAGGTGATGATAATAGCTGATGCAACTGCCCACCAGGGGGATATACTGTAATGCACAAGAATTTTAAACATCAGCATAGCAGTAAACAGTAGAGAAAAAAGCATGAGCAGGTTTATAATTCCTACTGTGTATTGAGAGATGGAAATAATATGTTCATCAATAAAATTCAAAATCCAACTTAATGCCGGCTGGTTGTCAGTGTATACAACATGTTCGCCGAAAGGGTATGCCATTCCTGTAAAGTGGTTTCCATTGTCATACTGAATAAACCAGGCAGGCGTAAAATAATTTTTTATCCCATCTCCCCATTGATTAAAGATGTAATCGTTCGGGAGGAGAAGAAATTTCTGAAAAGAGAAATAGATAATACATAAACAAATTATTTGAAGCCAGAAAAAAGGATGAGTAAGAAATCGTTTCATTCTATTTTGTAAAAATACTTTTCAAAAATATCTTGATAAAGTTACCGGCCTCTGTAAACAAAATGGAATAGGGAATTGCAGAAAACTCAACTTTTTGCCTCAATTGCACTTCAACCGGGAGGAGTTTCAAATCTTTTCTGCGGGATGCAAGAAATATAAATTCAAGGTCAAACAAATACCGGTTAATGCTGGATTGCAGGAAAACTGCCTTTGCATTTTCGTTCATCCCTTTCAAACCGCATTGCGTATCGGTAATCTTCAGTTTAAGAAAAACACCTGAAAAAAAACGGAGGAGTTTTGAAATAAACTTTCTTACAACAGGAGTATGCCTATAATAAGTTTTGTCTTTTATACCAGCCGCAATATCACAAGTATTCTTATACAGGGCATCAAAAATCTGTAAAAAACTTTCAGTTGTATAAGGAAAATCAATGTCTGTATAAATCACAACTTCAGCAGTTGCATGTTTCATTCCCTCCCGCAGTGCAAAACCCTTTCCTTTGTTTACAGGATAGTTTATAAATTGAAATAAGGGTACTGATTCATTTATCTTTTCTATCACAGCAGTTTCTATTGTATGAACAGAACCATCATTGACTAAGATTAACTGGATTTTGATATAAGGTAAGGCCTTACAAATTTCCCTGTAAGACTGAAGCACCTGTTCTTCCCAATTTCTTTGTGGATTATAACAGGGTAGAATGATATCAAGCGTAGAGGGTATGGGCACTAAAATTTTTTAAGAGAATAATCCGTAACGTAATATGCAGTAAAATGCACGAAAACCATCTTTCCAATTTATTTTTTTTCCCTCTTCATAAGTTCTGCCATAGTATGAAATACCAACTTCATAAATACGGAGACCTTTCTGTTTTGCAAGTTTTTGTGTTACTTCCGGCTCAAAGCCGAAACGTTTTTCCTGCAATTTCAGGTTTTTCAAAACATCGGCCCGAATAAGTTTATAGCAGGTCTCCATGTCAGTAAGATTCAGGTTACTGAACATATTAGATACAAATGTGAGTATCTGGTTACCGATGGAATGCCAGAAAAATAAGATACGGTGGGCGTTTCCGCCACTGAACCGGGAGCCATATACAACGTCGGCCTGCATCTTAAAAACAGGCTGTATTAACAGGTTGAATTCATGAGGATCATATTCAAGATCAGCATCCTGCACTATCAGGTAATCCCCTGTAGCATGCTCAATTGCAGTGTGGAGTGCTGCGCCCTTTCCTTTATTTTTTACATGATGAAATACTTTTATATCTGCCGCGGGATGATTCAGTTTGAAGGTGGCAATTTTTTCGGCAGTATGATCTTTTGAAAAATCATTCACAATAATAATTTCCATTGCAATGTCGTTCATTAATTTGACATCAAGTAATGTTTTAAGAATAACATCAATGGTTTTTTCTTCGTTATAAACCGGAATTAATACGCTAAGTTTCCTGATATGCATTACATCGCCTATGTGTCAAAAATACATATTTCACCGGCATTCAACATATAATGAAGAAGGATTATTCTTCAGCTGATTTCTCCAAAGGCAATTTAATAATAAATGTTTCTCCCGGATTTATTGTGAGCGAAGTAGATTGCATCCAGGGATTATAGTAACGGAGCATTTTATAAGTTGTGTTGTTTTCAATTGCAAACTCTGCAAGGTTCGGGATAGATTTCTTTGCTACGATGGTAGTAAAAGCAAGGGGTTTGTAAAGGTCTTCATCGTCTAGCATAAACCCGAACTTTTCTGTGTTTTCATAAATTGTTTTAAATGCGATGATGCGAAAAATATATCTTGAGGTCTCCTGGTTAAGGTACAGGTCATAATAACTGTTCACTTCCTGGTATTTCAGGCTGTTTTCTATTGCGCCCATGCCTGCATTATATGCAGCTGCTGTTAATGTCCAGTTGTTAAACTTTCCGTATGCATCTTTAAAATACTTTACTGCAGCATAAGTTGATCTTTCTACATCATATCTTTCATCAATTTCTGCATTAATCTTCAAACCATATTGCTTTCCTGTTTCAGATAGGAATTGCCAAACCCCTTCTGCCTTTGCAGGAGAAACCACATTGCGCAGGCCGCTTTCAGCTAAGGCGATATATTTAAAATCGTCAGGAATACCATTCTCTGCAAAAATTTTTTCTATTTCAGGGAACCAACGATGAGCAAGTTTTAGGTTTTGCAAAGTGTTACTATGCCAATATGTATTCACTAACAACTCCCTGTCAAGTCTTTCTCTCACTTCTATGTCAGACATCGGAACAACTTCACCTGCAAAAGATACACTCTTCGGGAGTTTGATGGCAAAATATTTTGCCATAGTATTTTCATCACCAAGATTTTCTAAAGAATCTATAGAAGATCTGTCTGTTCTGTTTGAAATAGAATCGACTACTGATGAGGAAAGTAAAAACACAAGCGCAATTCCTGCAACAGCACCTATCAATATGTAATGAACCGGACGCATTTATTATTCTGTTACTTTATTTTCTTTTCGTTTAAATAATGGTACTGTTGAACAAGGTTCGCCATACATGATACTTTTTGCTACGGGGCGCAGCAGGTTTGTTATATAAACATAGGCATCTGCAGGAACTGGCTTATCACTGCAGCCCTTTACAACTATTCTTGCATCTCTGAATTGCTCAACGTCCACCTCTTGTAATTTCTGAAAATAAATACTTCTGAGTGCATCTTCTTTTGTTCCGAAAAAAATTGCTGTAGCATGCGGTTGGGCATACACACTTACCAGCATATAGGCCCACTGGGGTATAATAGCGTCAGCAGAACAAGTGATGGTTAAATATTTACCTGAAAAACTTTTCCAATCAATTTGTATAAGAGCTTCCCTGAAATCTTTTTCCCGGAGGATGAGCCCCCTGAATAAAAAATCCTTCAGGTCAAACACCACTATTTCTTCCTTTGGAAAATATTCTTCCAAGTCAAAAGAAATAATGCCGCTTTGAGCAACTTTATTGATGAGTTCCACCTTACAAATTTTTACTACTAACGGCAAAAGCCGCAGGATAGTTTATTACTGATATAAATTCCTGTTGTCAACTATATCCGCCTTCTGAAGCAGGTTTTGCAATATGCTTTGATTGCTCATCCGATTCCGCATTTGTATTGTCATCTGGCTCAAGTTACCAGAAAAATCTTCAGTTGCTAGGGGTTCTGTTATACTTGTCACAGTAGCTACAAATACAGCTCTATTGCCGGCTATCACAGGGGTCATCTTTCCCTGTTCTGTTGCCATCACCCTACCTATCACTAGAGGTTCACGGCCAATGCCTGGAGCTGAAGAAGACCCAAGGCTTGCATTTTGTACAACCTTTACTGATGAGCCTGCCTTTTGTGCAATAGCGGCAAAGTCGCCTCCGGCGGCAATTGCTTCCTGCAATTGTTTTGTAAGTTGTTTGCCTTTCAATTCCCTAATGGTTTCTAAACGCACTTGTTCTTCAACGTCTTCTATTTCCGGAATGCCTTTGGGTTTCACTTCATTCAAATGTGCAACTATTACCTGGTTGCTTGTTCTGAAATAATTGAAGTCGCCTTTTTCTGCACCATATGCCCAGTTAATTATTTGTTTTGATTCTGGTAAACCGGTAATTTCAAATTGGTTTTTATCAAGCGGAGGAGTTGACCGCATGATAAGATTCTGTTCTTTTATGCTTTTTTCAAAATTTTCTTTTGTATTGTTTGCATGATAAAAATCATTAGCTATACGTTCTATGCTATCAGCAGTTGTTGAACTTGGGAAAATTTCTTTGCTCAGGTAAAAGGCTTTTACAAATTCTCTGCGGTTTCTTTGTTCCTTAATGTTTATGATATGATAGCCGAATTCTGTTTTCACTATTTCAGTAGCTCCTACCACACCTGACTTGAAAACATAATCTTTAAAGGGTGCAACGAAGTTTACAGCCGGTGTACTCCAGCCCAATTCCCCACCTGCTGAGGCAGAGCCCTGGTCATCAGAATATTGCATTGCAATAGAGTCAAATTTGCCCCCGCTTTTTAATATTGCTAATAAACTGTCTGCAAGTGATTTTGCTGTTGCATCATCTCTGTCTTCCCTTATTGCTAAAAGAATGTGTTTCACATCGCAGCTGTCAGGAAAAGATTGCCGATCTCTAATGCTTGCAATTTTATAATATCCTTGTTGAAAATAAGGGCCAACATGCGAGCCCACAGGTTTTGAAAACATGGAATCTACTATACTAGAATCCACACCAGCCTCATACATTTCTTTCCTGCCCGTTAAAATGCCACGGGTTCTCATTGGATCTTCTGAATGCACTGCAATGTAAGAGGAGTCATTCTTAGCAGTTTTCAGCTTTTCTGCATCAGCTTTCAGGTCATTTAAAATCGCTGTGCTGTCGGCTGGGGTGGGTATAAAATCCCAGACTATGTATTGTACTGCACGGCTTTCTTGTTTCTGTTTAAATTTATTTTTATTGCGCTCAAAATAATCTTTCATGTCTTTGTCAGTAACTGCAATTGTTGAGTCAGCAACTGTAGCGTATTGAATATCAATAAAATCAAAATTAGCCCTGCGATTCATTACTTGGTAATTGTTTTTAGCCATCCACTGCGGGACATAATCTGATTTGGTAAACAGGCTTGTGTATTTACTTTGCAGGTAATCTTTTTTTGCAAGTTTTTCCCGCATAATAAAATTATAATATTCTTCCATCGCCTGAGGGTTCTGTTGCCAAATCTCCTGGTTACTCACCTGATCATAATATTGTTTTACGAACATCGGGTCATACTCACCATTTTGAGAATAGTAACTTTTAAAATAGGGGTGAGGGTCAGTTCCGTACACAAGGTTATTTATTTCCTCCTGGGTTATAGTGATGCCAATTTTTTCATATTGCTCATTCAGCAACCTTTCATTTTGCAGGTCCGTCCATGCTTGTTCCTGTATTTGTGAAGCTGTCTGTTCGTCAATGGGGAAAGTTCCCTGCAGATAGTTTACATACTGCCTTTGCTGGGTTAGATATTGAGTAAGTACATCATTCACTTTTTGGGAATACTCTTCCTGTGTTACTTCTATACCATTCACTGATGCAAACTCCTCCCTGCCTTTGCTAAATAAGCCCGTATTTGAGTTTGAGGCGCTTTGAATGAGAAAAAATATAAGCGCAAGTGCAATGAAAATCAATATGATCCATGATCTATTCCTAAGTTCGGTTATAACACCCATACTATAACTTTTTTGTGGTTTTTTTAACCTTCCGTTTTGCCGAAGGGACGGCAAAGATAGTTCTTCAGGGCTGGATTTGAAAGGAAAAACCGTCGGCTCGGCAAGGGCAAAAACCCTCATAAAAATGCTTTACCGCCTAAATATGCGATACACCTGCTTTTATTTACCTTTGAAACTTCTGCAAATTTTGTTAAAAATGAAATATCATTCTATAAATCCAAAGCTATTTGCCACAAACAGGACAAACTTTATTAAACACCTGAAGCCCAATAGTATAGCAGTTTTTCACAGTAATGATGAAATGCCTTTTAACGCAGATCAGTTTCATCCCTTTAAGCAAAACAGCGATTTGTTTTACCTCAGTGGCATTGACCAGGAAGAAACCATTTTAATCATCTACCCCGATTCTCCCATCCCCAAATACAGGGAAGCATTATTCTTGAAAAAAACCAATGAATACATAGCAGTTTGGGAAGGGCACAAATACACAGAGGCTGAAGCAAAAGAAGCAAGTGGAATATCTACTATTCACTGGAAAGAAGATTTTACCGGTTTGTTCAATCAGCTCATGAATCATGCTGATAATGTTTATCTGAGCACAAATGAAAATGACCGAGCTCAAATTCTTGTTGAAACAAGAAACGCAAGATTCATAAATGAAACAAAACTGCGCTTTCCCCTGCACAATTATTTCCGCACGGCGCCTATCATGAGTAAGTTGCGTACAAGCAAGAATGAGTTTGAGAAAGAACTTTTACAAACAGCTTGTGATATCACCACCAATGCATTTAAAAGGGTCATGCAATTTGTGAAGCCCGGTGTGATGGAATTTGAGATCGAAGCAGAGATCATGCATGAATTTCTACGAAGCCGTGCAACAAGAAATGCTTATGGAAGTATTATTGCCAGCGGCAGCAATGCTTGTGTGTTACATTACGTAGATAACAACATGGAATGTAAAAGTGGGGACTTGTTGCTGATGGATTTCGGCGCTGAATATGCAAACTATTGCGCTGACCTTACAAGAACAATTCCGGTGAACGGCAGATTTACCAAGCGGCAGAAAGATGTGTATAATGCTGTGTTAAGAGTACAGAGAGAAGCTATTTCTATGATGCGGGTAGGCATGATACTCAAGGAATTCAATAATGAAGTCGGCAAAGTGATGGAAAGTGAATTGAAAGCGTTGGGATTAATATCAGACTCAGATATTAAGAACCAAAACCCTGAAAACCCTGCATACAAAAAATACTTTATGCACGGAACCGGACATCATCTCGGTTTAGACGTTCATGACATTGGTGATCATTATGCCCCATTGCCAGAAGGCGCTGTACTTACCTGTGAACCTGGAATTTATATACCGGAAGAAGGAATCGGCATCAGGATTGAAAATGATATCATGATTAATTCAAATGAGAAATATGATTTCATGAAAGATTGCCCGATTGAGGTGGAGGAAATTGAAGAGATCATGAATGCAAAACTTGTAGGGGTGTAAACAAGTATGAAACTCATCAGAAACCTTCCAAACATACTCACCCTTTTTAATTTGTTCCTCGGCTGTATGGCTATTGTATACATTTTCCAAGATCATATGATAGTTATAGATCAAAAAAAGAATATGTTCATTGATTTGGGAAAGATTAACCTTGCCTGTTACTGTGTTTTTCTTGCGGCTTTTATTGATTTCTTTGATGGATTTATTGCTCGTTTACTGAAAGCACAAAGCAAACTGGGAGAACAGCTTGATTCACTGGCAGACATGGTTACTTTTGGGCTGGTGCCGGGTGTAATTTTGTTTGAACTCCTGGCAAGAAGTTATTATGCAAGTGTAGAGGCGTTTGACTATCCTATTCTTTACTATTCAATTGGTTTTGCAGTTACCTTGTTTGCAGCTTTGCGCCTGGCAAAATTCAATATTGACGAAAGGCAGGTAACAGAATTCAGGGGCTTACCCACTCCTTCCATGGCATTAATTGTATGTTCCTTGCCGCTTATTATTTTGAAAGATGAGTTGGGACTTGCTGCCCTCCTTACCAATAAATGGTTCCTGCTTGTTCTTATAATATTGTTATGTTACCTCATGGTAAGCGATCTTCGCTTGTTGAGTTTGAAAATGAAAAATTTCAGATTTGCAGAGAATAACTGGCAGTATATGATACTCTTGCTTGCAACAGCCGTACTTTTGTGGGGCTTATTTATTGCGCAAATCCTATTTGTTTTAATCCCTCTCGTTATTATGATTTATATTATTCTGTCCATTGCAAAAAATATAAAAGAACATGGCATATAGAGCTGAAATCAATGTAATGCCTCTGAAAGAATTACTTGACCCGAAAGGCAAAGCAGTAGCAGGCAGCATGAAAAACCTTGAGCTAGAAAGTGTGAAAGATGTTCGCATCGGCAAACACATTCATTTGATGATAGAAACTGACAGTGAAGCTGAAGCTAAATCTATTGCAAATGCAGCATGCAAAAAATTACTAGCTAATCCCATTATGGAAAGTTATACTTTTGAAGTGTTTAAAGTGTAACATTCTTTTCCGGGAAAATGTCTAAGCTTTTTATTGTTCCAACACCAATCGGTAATCTTGAAGATATTACTTTCAGGGCAGTAAGAATATTAAAAGAAGTTGATTGTATCCTGGCTGAAGATACCAGAACATCTTCTGTTTTATTGAAACACCATTCTATCCATACGAAAGTTATCTCCCATCACAAATTTAATGAACATAAAACAGTAGAAAAGATCATTACAGAAATAGTCTGCGGGAAAACCTTTGCCCTCATCTCAGATGCAGGCACACCAGGCATTTCAGATCCAGGGTATTTGTTAGTGAAACACTGCATAGAAAAAGGCATTCCTGTTGAAACTCTACCGGGCGCTACAGCATTCGTTCCTGCACTTATCAATTCAGGGTTTACAAATGATGAGTTTGCTTTTATAGGATTTTTACCGGTGAAAAAAGGAAGAGAAACGAAAATGAAAAAACTTACAGAAGAAGAACGAACGATCATTCTCTATGAATCTCCTTACAGGATCATAAAAACATTGGAACAATGCAATAAGTATTTTCCGGACAGAAAAATTTCTATTTCAAGAGAGATCTCAAAAAAATTTGAAGAAACCGTAAGGGGCACTGCAGGAGAGTTGTTGCAGTATTTCAAAAAGAGAGAGCCAAAAGGGGAGTTTGTAATCGTAATAAACGGCAAGAAGTAGTTTATTTACAAATTGCAAAAAGCAAAAATGAAATTTAACTTACAATTGCAATGTTCCCAAACAATTGCAATCTCGAAAAATTGTTATGTATTCCTTACACTTTCAACCACTCACCTGAGCTACCAGGATACTACAAGTTGTGCTTGAAGTTATATCGCAATCAACAACCTGGTTTTGTTTCGTTGTAA
>JBJXHH010000219.1:0-9830 GCA_046160675.1 Chitinophagales bacterium | reverse complement strand
GAATGGGCGAAAGATTACAAACAAGGAAATAACTTTTCCATTTCTTTAAATACAACAAGTAAAGAGGAAGCGGATACTTTATTCAATAAACTAGCTACCGGAGGACAGGCTACCATGCCGATGAACAAAACTTTCTGGGGAGATTATTTCGGAATGTGTACTGATAAATTTGGCATTAACTGGATGATAAGTTTTAATGAAGCTCAATAGGAATAAACACAGTGGATTTTATGAGTGCGAACAAACCAGAAACTATTGATGCTTATATCTCAGGTTTTCCGGAGCCTTTGCAAAAACTGATGCAACAGCTACGGGCTACCATAAAAAAAGCAGCTCCCGGGGCTGAAGAAAAAATTAGTTATGCAATACCCACCTTTTATTTAGAGGGAAACCTGGTACATTTTGCAGCTTCCAAAAATCACATTGGATTTTACCCGGCACCTTCAGGGTTAAAAGCTTTTGCCAAAGAAGTTGCGAAGTTTAAAAACTCAAAAGGGGCTGTTCAGTTTCCGTTTGACAAACCATTGCCCCTTTCTTTAATTACTAAAATTGTGAAGTACAGGGTAAAAGAAAATATTCTAATAACCAAAAGGAAAAAACTAGGGAATAAATGATGTATATCATAAGTGAATATTATATGGAAAAATTGTGCAAATCTGAAAGCACAAGATATAACCGTTTAATTTATAAGGAGAAATGAGAAGGATATGTGTTGAAGCAATCCGGTCGTTTGATTTATTACAAGTCAGCATTAGATATTAAGTTCATTTATTCACTCACATATCATTTACTTTCAACCAGTAATTTCAATTAAAAATGTATGCTAACAGACATTAATCCCAAATTACCCATGCGAAGCAAGGATATTACAAAGGACTTTTACCTTAACAAACTTGGTTTCACTGACATAGGCAACTCTGATTTTGAGGGATATCTTATGGTCCGGAAAGAGGAAATTCAAATACATTTCTTTGAGTTCAAAGAACTTGACCCGAATGAAAACTATGGGCAGGTGTATATCCGAACTGATTCAATTGACATCTTGTACCAGAGGATGCTAGCTAAGAATATCAGCATACATCCGGCAGGCCATTTAGAAACAAAACCCTGGGGTCAAAAAGAGTTTTCAATTCTAGATCCGGACAATAATCTGCTCACCTTTGGGCAAAGTGTGATATAAAACGGGTTTTCCCCTCAAAACAGGGTTTATATTATATTTAGAGAGTCCTATAAAAAAAGAGAGAGTCCCGGGCGGGACTCTTTCTTGTCGTGAACCTAATTTATGAAACAAACCAACTGTCTTACAACTCGTCCATGTCGATAACTACTATCGACTGAACGTTCATTTGAGTAAATCTTTTTGCCATACTGGTAGAATTTTGGGTTAAGAATCTTTTTGTTTGATGGTGCTAAAGTATGGTGGACTTTATTAAATCACTCATACAGCAAATTCAGTTTGGTGACACATTAAATATTATACCTATGTATTAAAATGTGCTAGAAAAGTCAGTGTTTTAAGGCAATATACGAAGATTATATTGTAATATTTATATCAATTTAAGTGACACAATGATGTTTTAAGTTTTTTTTATAGGTTTTGTTCAATTTTCTATCAAACACCAATACTGCAAAGGTTTTAACCCACTTTAGGGTATTTAAAAGAAAATTTGCATTTTCACGGAAGTATTATACTTTTGTGACAACGTTAGTCGATAAGCTATCGTCTATTACTCAAAGAAATAAGAAAATAACACACAAAAACTGTAACATTTAAGTATGAAAACTTTAATTGAAATCAGCAAGATCGTTACCAAAAAACGGATCAGTAAGATTGAAATTTTTGACAAAAGCTTATTAAACAAGAAAGACAGCAAGTTCAATGAGTTTTATGAAGGGCTCATTAATGAGAAATTCAAAACTGACGAGGAAGCTGCAAAGGTTCTCTATGACAGTACCCCACTGGACGATAAGTACCGACAACTGAAAAGCCGTTTCACAAAGCGACTGCTGAATACCCTCTTTTTTCTCGATGCTAATGATCCATCATTCTCTGACTATCACAGCGCTTATTATACATGTAATAAGAATTGGAGCCAGGTACGAATACTTCTGGGCAGCGGGGCAAGACACTCGGCTGTGAAAATTGCCGCAAAGACTCTTACAGTTGCTCAAAACTATCGATTCAGCGACATTATTGTAAACTGTTCCCGCATTATGATGAGTAATGCCAGTCTGAACGGAGATGAGAAAGATTATGACGTTTATGCAGATATTACCCGTAAAAGCATGAAAGACCTTGAGTATGAAATTGCCGCAGAAGAAAAGTATCAGCGACTTACCATAGGTTTTGCTACCTCTGCCGGTGTTGACCTTGAACTTGCTGCTAAGGCTGATACCTATATTGAAGATGTAAGTAAACTCTGCGAATTGTCTGATTCCTATTCATTACATTTTACCAGACTCCAGATTAACATACTTGCTAGGCAACTCAGGGGCGATTATGCAGGCACATTAGAGGCATGTGAAAACGCCGAAAAGTTCCTCAATGACAATAAGCCGTTTAATCAAAAGTTGCGTCATGCTACGCTTGCACTTATTAAGATAAGCTGCTACCTGCAACTTAGGGACTATGAAAGCGGAAAGAAAAATGCAGAAAAATGTCTTGAGTTGTTCCAGGAAGGAAGCAACAACTGGTTTACTTTCCTTGAATATTACTTCCTCCTTGCCATGCATACTGAAAATTATATTAATGCGGCAGGTATTTTCCTCAAGGTGGCTAATCATGCCAGATTCCCATTCACCAGCGAAGAACGCCAGGAGAAATGGAAAATCTTTGAAGCTTACCTGAATTATGTTTTCGAAACTGAAAACCTGAATAAAGATCTTCTTGCAGATGCAAGTCGGCGAAAATTCAGATTGCTTAAGTTCCTGAACGAGGTACCGCACTTTACAAAAGACAAGAAAGGTTATAATGTAGCAATCCTTGTCTTGCAGGTAATTTACATGCTTGAGAAAGCTGATTATGCGGGTATCATAAGCAGATCAGAGGCCCTGAGTGTTTATTGCAGCAGGTATCTGCGAAAAGACGATGCGTACAGGAGCAGTTGTTTCCTCAAAATGTTACTTACAATGGAGAAGGAAGATTTCAAGTATGAACGGACAAAACAGATGGCTTTCAAATATATGCGCAAATTAAGTGAAGGCAGCGACGATGGAAACAACAATGTAAATGAATGGGAAATTATTCCCTACGAAAAACTTTGGGAAAAAGTATTAAACAGGTTGAAAAACAAACCAAACCAGGCATTTTCAAGGGCGAGTTAATTATGTTATTCCTGCCTGATCTAGATGTTTAGTTTTCAACTTTTAAGCATTTTTTAGGCTATAGACGGGTTGTTGCCGACCGTTTATAGTCTTTTTCATTTTCGGGAAGATAATTGGGTTATCCTGAGATTGGCTGTGAAGAATTCAACTCTTTTACCTTATCATATTAATAGTATCCTGAAGGATTTTTTTCAACTTTTCGTCGTTTGACTTATCAAGCACTTCAGAAAGATTGGCAATAATACGATGAAGGTTCATAGTTTTTGCACCATTACGGGTGGTAAAGGAGGTAATATCCTGTATAGTACCTGAAAGCAAAAGGTTACCGCTTTTTTTGCTTACCTGAATTTGGCCCTGGCTGGCAATGTATTTTTTTGATCCATCAGGCAAACTCATATTATATTCTACGCTAAATGCTTTGCCTTTCTCCATCGTTTTGTTAATTGCGATACGAACTAATTTCGCCTCCTCTGCATCAACGTATTTGAGATAATCATTCAGTGTTGGTTCAAAATCTTTTTTTAAATTCATGATATTAAAAACTTCATCACTCCAATACATTTGATTTGTAACTATATCGAGTTCCCAGTTTCCAATTCTCGCCATACGTTGGGCTTCGAGTAACCTCTCTTCATTATTTTTTATTGCTTTCGCATAATTTTCCAGTTTAACCTGAAGCTGGTGACGTTCAATTGCATATGTAATAGTTCTGGAAAGCAAGTTACTGTCAAACTGGCCCTTCACAATAAAATCCTGCGCTCCGGCCTTTACTGAGTTCAACGCTACTGTTTCATCATCAAGGCCCGTCATTACAATCACAGTTTGTTCAGGAAATTCATCTAACATTGTTTTAATAGTATCAAATCCTGAACTGTCAGGAAGCGTAAGGTCAAGCAACACGATATCATAGTCACTATCTTCCAGCATAAGCAAGCCCTTTCTGAGTTCCTGCACCTTTGTTAACTGCGGAACAATCATGGTAGATTCATTCAGGTAAATCTCGACCAGCCTGGCATCGGCGGGATTATCTTCAATTAACAGGACCTTAGTGGGTTTCTTTTCTTCCATAATTATATTCTGTCATAATTTTCAGGTGGTAATTTAACAACATTGAACCAAAAATTCTCAATCTGGCGAATGGCATGAATAAAATCATCCAGGTCTGCCGGTTTCGTAATGAAACAATTTGCATGGAGTTTATAACTTTTCAAAATATCCTGCTCTGCCTCAGAAGTTGTTAGAATGACAACAGGTATCATCTTTAATTGTTCATCCGTTTTTATTTCGGCAAGAACCTCTCTGCCATCTTTCCTGGGAAGGTTCAAGTCAAGCAAAATAAGATGTGGGGTGGGTGATGATTCATACTTCCCTTTTTTGCGCAGGTATTCAAGCGCCTCAACGCCGTCTTTTACAACATTGAGCTGATTTTTAATTGTAGCTTCTTTTAAAGCTTCAATGGTAAGCCTGATATCGCCGGGATTATCTTCAACCAGTAATATCTGAACCGTGGAGTCTTTTTTCACCTATTTTTTCCATTAATCTGTTCAGGCTGCATACCGATTTTCGAGGAGTTGAAAGTATTGTGGAGTCAAAGATATAAAACAACTAATGAGGGCTTTGTCACAACTTCTGAGTTTTTCAACACAGCAGCTCTCACTTTGTATCATTTAGCAAAAATACATATTGTACAAGATTTGCCCCCATCTGCAGGGCTTTAATACGCATTTCTTCCGAGTCATTATGCACATCGTCCCAACCATCGCCCAGATCTGTCTCAAAATTATAGAATGCGATCATCCTGTCTTCATAAAACAATGCAAATGCCTGAGCAGGTTTTCCATCATGTTCATGAATTTTTGGAATACCATTTTTGAAATCAAATTTCTGATGATACACTGGATGCGAGAATGGCAGTTCAATAAACTCCAGTTCAGGAAATACTTTTTTCATTGCAACACGGATGTAAGGATCAAGGCCATAGTCATCATTAATACATAAAAATCCTCCGCTTATTAAATATTTGCGAAGGTTTTCTGCTTCGGCATCATTAAACACTATGTTTCCATGCCCTGTTAGATAAATAAAGGGATGCTTAAAGATATCCGGAGTACCGGGTTCTACGGTTGCGTATTCAAGGCTGATGTCAGTTTGCAGGTTTTTATTGCAGAAATCTGCCAGGTTCTTGAGGGAATGTACATCATTGTACCAGTCTCCCCCTCCACTATATTTTAATAATGCGAACTGTAATTGTTGGGAAGAAACATCTGCAGTCAAAAAAAATGTTAGTACAACTAGTGAAATAATGTTTTTCATTTTTCCCTTTCTCTTTACGTTTTCAATGCATTGATACTATGAACAGTCTGACAAGCAACTATACCTGCAGTTTCTGTTCTTAGTCGCTTCTCCCCTAACGAAACAGAAGTAAAATTATTCTTTTCAGACAGAAGTATTTCCTCAGCGGTAAAATCACCTTCAGGGCCAATGAGAATTAAAACATCTTTCGCCGGCTGAAGAACCCGGGTAAAAACTTTTTTATCAGAGGGTTTACAGTGGGCAATAAATTTTTGGGAGGAAGATAAATTGTGCTGATATATAAAATCCTCCAGTTTAGTTAAGCCATTCAACTTAGGCAGGTAGGCATCGCCGCTTTGTTTCATGGCTGCAATAAGTACTTGTAACACTTTCTCATGATTCACTTTGTTCCGCTCGGAATTATTGGAATAGATAGGAGTTATTTCTTCTACACCTATTTCAGTTACTTTTTCTAAAAAAACATCAACCCTATCAGATGATTTTGGTGGAGCAATAGCAATATGCAGGTGATAGTTCCGGCTTCTGTTTTGGAGGTACGATGAAAGGATTTTTACTGTACATTCCTTTTTTTGAACAGAAACAATTTCTGCATCAAATATTTTTCCTTTCCCATTTGTTATTTGTAAACCATCGCCCGGTTTCATTCTCAAAACATGCACGGCATGATGCATTTCCTGATCAGGAAGTGTGTAAAAACTTTCTCCGTTAATGCCCGGGCAATAAAACAATTGCATGCGGCAAAGTTATTCTATCACAGCTACAGGGCGGAATCCGATATAGGGTGAAGGTGGGGAAACACCTTTATATTCATCGGTTGCGTTTATAGGCATTTGTAAAATTGTACTGTTCCAGCTTCCGCCTTTCGTGTTACCTTTATCTTTGAGCATTTCAGCAACATTACCACTCATATTGTAAAGCCCATAAGCATTGGCGTAATAAGACTTCGCATAATTGGTGGCAAGGCAGGTACCGTCGTTTGGTGAGTTATAATTACAAAGTTCAAAATCATTTTTCTTCCCTGTTTCAATATTTTCCCAGGGATACTCAGCATCCGTTTTTCCGCCTTTTGCAGCATATGTCCATTCTTCCGCTGTAGGCAAACGTACATCAACAGTGCTTATCTTTTTCTCTAGTTTATTCTCCAGCCAATCACAAAACAGATTTGCAGCTTCAAAAGAAACATTCACTACCGGGTAGTCAGCAAACTCAGCGGTGAGGTGATAGTCTTTAGGATAGGTATTCTCAAAATTCAGAGCTTTATTCCATCCTGTAGAATCAACCCTACACAATTCATAATCTTCCCTCCTTCCCTTTTTTAATAAATAATTCAAAAACTCAGCATATTGTTTATTTGTTATCTCCGTTTCAAACATATAAAATCCATTCATAGCAATCTGTTGTTGCCCGGTTTGTAAAACACCTGCTGGGATCTGCTTAAAGCCGTATTTACTTAAAAATTTTTCTTTGCCTGAAGGCACAAAAGCTGTTGTACTAAAAAATACAAGGAGTATGAAACTGATAAAAATTTTTGTTTTCATTATTTGCTGATTACTTCAAAATATAAAATTAGTATGCATTTAATAGAAGGTAGTTACGTTTTCAACAGGTTTGTGAAGTGATGACAGGTTAAAAACTGAAAGCGTTTACCAGAAAGAGATTCTTTGCAAAGCGCCTGGGTAAGGAAAGGAAAAGCCGGAATACTCTTCCGGCTTACTATTTTTCAAGAACTTATAGAAACCTTACACTTTCGCTGTAACCTTAGGCGCTGCGGCCAATGTTTCGGCATTTGCTTTATCTGCGTATTTTTCAAAATTGTTGATGAATTGCGTAGCGAGGTTATTCGCCTTAGCATCATACACATTCTTGTCCGTCCATGTATTTCTTGGATCCAAAATTTCTGAAGGGACGTTCGGACAACGTACCGGCACTGCAAGGCCGAAAACTTCATGGTTCTTATACTCAACATGGTCTAACTCCCCGGTTAAAGCTGCAGTTATCATCGCCCTTGTATATGAAAGTTTCATGCGATGTCCTGTGCCGTAGCTTCCAGCTGTCCAACCGGTGTTAATGAGCCAGACATTCACTTTATGTTCCTGCATTTTTTTTCCAAGCATCTCAGCATATTTTGTTGGATGCAGGGGAAGGAAAGGCGCACCGAAACAAGTTGAAAATGTTAAAGTAGGTTCTGTAACTCCCGCTTCTGTTCCGGCAACTTTTGCAGTATAACCGCTTAAAAATTGATACATTGCCTGACCTGGTGTAAGCTTACTGATGGGAGGCAATACGCCGAAAGCATCGCAGGTGAGGAAAAAAATGTTTTTCGGCAGCCCTCCAATACTGGGCACCATGATATTATCAATATAATCAATCGGGTAACTAACTCTTGTGTTCTCTGTTTTTTTAATGTTTGTGAAATCAACCGTGTTTGTTCCCGGAAAGAACTCGATGTTTTCTAAGATGCTGCCATGTTTTATTGCATTATAAATCTGCGGTTCATTCTCTTTTGTGAGATTCACACACTTTGCATAACAGCCGCCCTCAAAATTGAAAATTGTTTCATCCGTCCAGCCGTGTTCATCATCGCCAATCAATCTTCTGTCAGGGTCAGCACTTAATGTTGTTTTTCCCGTTCCGCTCAAACCAAAGAACACTGCTGTGTCTCCATCTTTCCCAACATTTGCGGAGCAATGCATACTCAGCACTCCTTTTTCCTGTGGCAGCCAATAATTCAACACAGTGAAAATCCCCTTTTTCATTTCGCCAGTGTAACCCGTACCACCAATGAGAATGATCTGCCGGGTGAAATCTATCATGGCGAAATTTCCTTCTCTTGTTCCATCTTCTGCCGGGTTTGCCTGAAAACCGGGGGCATTTACAATGAGCCAGTCGGGCTGCATGGTTTGTATTTCTTCAGGTGTTGGGCGAAGGAACATATTGTTACAAAAGAGGTTCCCCCAGGGAAGCTCATTGATGATGCGGATATTGAGCCTGTATTTCGGGTCAGAACAGGCATAATTATCCCGAACCCAGATATCTTTTTTGCTTAAGTAGGCAAGTACTTTTTTGTACAGGTTATCAAAAATTGCTGGGGTAGTCGGTATGTTGAAATTATTCCAATCAACAGTATTTTCGGTCTTTGCATCTTTCACTGTGAACTTATCCTTAGGTGCCCTACCCCTGAACTTTCCAGTATCCACCACCAAAGCACCGCTGTCAGCCAAAACACCGTAGCCGAGAGCCACAGACTGATCTGTTAACTCCTTGGGGCTCAGGTTCCAGTATGCGTTGCCTTCATGTTGAAACCCAATGGCTTTGAGGTCAGCCGACGGGTTTTTCATTCCGTGTTCTTTCATCATATCTTGGTTGTTAGCGCAAAATTAAGGTACAGGGGGGAAATTCGTTTCAAAGTAAGTGTTACTTGTTAGTTAGTAATAGAAAATAGGTCAGACAATGTTGATAGGGTGATGGGGTAGCTTACTGCCAAGAACAAAAGTGAAAGCTGAGGGTTTTTCTTATTGGTTGGTAAAAGTTATAAACTGTAAAAAAATAGTATAGGGCTGCAGGGGTTTATTAATTTAGGGGATGCGAGAACCCGTGTTGGGAAAAACGTAAACCCTGTGATAAACGAAATAAGTAAACTAGTTCAAATTTATTATGATTACTTTTATAATACTCATTCAAAAAATTAGTCTTCCATGCGCCGAACTGGAAGGTGACCATTATTCTTTTATTGTTTTACATGTTGAGATTTTCTGAAAAACCCCTACCTGCTTTTTGAATACTGAATTGAAATTCTTTATCAAGTCTATAAAACGTTTGTAATCTAATATCATATTTGATTCACATAATAAAAATAATTAAGCCTGTAAAACCATGAGAATTTAGTTTCTTCAACATTTGTTCATATTTAACTTCCTGAATAACATTTCACCCTTCAGACTTCTATGAATGCAACAATTTTTGCAAAGCGAATATCTTTCCGTGGCATGATGGTTGAAAACTGCCGATGCAAACAACACATAAAGTATGAGAAAACAAGTACTCTTTAGCCTCATTATAAGTATCTTTCTGCTATCCGAAGCACACACACAAAGCCTGGAATGGGCAAATAATTTTCACGGCAACGAATCACAGGCCGTTGCCTCCATTACCACAGATGCTGATGGAAATGTCTATAACGCCATCAATTTTTA
>JBJXHH010000218.1:0-5909 GCA_046160675.1 Chitinophagales bacterium | reverse complement strand
AAAGGCGGCAATGCTGTAGATGCAGCAGTGGCAGTACAGTTTGCGTTGGCAGTGGTGTATCCTAACGCCGGAAATATTGGCGGAGGCGGGTTCCTGAATGTAAGATTGAACAATGGCGAAACAAGCTTTCTTGATTTCAGGGAGATAGCGCCAGCTGCTGCTTCAAGAGATATGTTTTTAAATACTGATGGAACGGTGAACCGGGCGGTGATAGAGACTTCACATCTTGCCAGTGGCGTTCCCGGAACGGTGGATGGTATGTGGCAAGCGCATGAAAAGTATGGGAAACTGAGGTGGTATGATCTGCTGCAACCGGCGATTGACCTTGCTGAGAGAGGTTTTCCGCTGGCAGAAAAGCAGGCGCATGACCTGAATGCCACCATGCCTGATCTTGATTCACTCAATGGAAAAGATGAAAATTATTTTAACAAAAATGGCGCATGGAAAAAGGGCGACACACTCAAACAACTGCATCTTGCAGAAACTTTAAAACATATTCAGTTGAGCGGGCGGGATGGGTTTTATGATGGCATTGTTGCAAACTATATTGTTGAAGAAATGCGAAAGCACAATGGCATTATTTCACAAGAAGACCTCAAAAATTATCAAGCTGTTTGGCGAAGGCCAATAATTTTTTCGTATAAAAATTATACTATTATTTCATCGCCACCACCCTCTTCTGGAGGTATCTTGCTTGCGCAACTTTTTAAAACCGTTGAAACATTTTCTGTAAAAAACCTGGGATTTAATACAACGCAAACTGTTCACCTGATGGCTGAAGCGGAAAAATATGCTTATGCTGACAGGGCGCAATGGTTGGGTGATGCAGATTTTTTTTATGTGCCGGTTGATTCACTCATACATGAAAAATACCTTCATAACAGGTTTAAAAATTTTTCTGCAACTACTGTAATTCCATCACAAAAAATCTATGCAGGAAGTTTTGTTTTGAAGGAAAGTGAAGAAACAACACATTTCAGTATTGTTGATGCAGAGGGAAATGCAGTAGCTGTAACTACAACATTAAATGACAGCTACGGCTCCCGCATTTTTGTTACCGGCGCAGGGTTTATTTTAAATAATGAGATGGATGATTTTAGCGCAAAACCCGGAGAACCCAACCTGTACGGGCTCATTGGCGGTGAAGCCAATGCGATAGAACCGGGTAAACGGATGCTCAGCAGCATGACACCAACGATTATAGAAAAAGACGGAGAATTATTCATGGTGCTGGGTTCGCCGGGGGGCAGTACGATCATTACTTCTGTGTTTCAAAATATTTTAAATGTTACTGAACACAACATGACCATGCAGGAAAGTGTAAATGCAAAACGTTTCCATCACCAGTGGCTGCCTGATGAAATTGTGTATGAAAAAAACGCATTTACTGATGAAACAAAGAAACAACTCACACAGTTAGGTTATACTTTAAAAGAAAGAAGCGCCATAGGCCGGGTGGATGCCATCCTGATACGCAGCGATGGAAAGCTGGAAGGCGCCGCTGACCCAAGGGGGGATGATAAAGCAATGGGGTTTTGAAGTGTTTTTGATGGGGCATGGATAATTTGTTGATTATTGGTACTCCATTACAAACTTCCTTTTAATATTTCCCTCCAATGGTCGTTTTTAGGTCCTGCCAACTTGTTAATATCAAAAATACGTCTTACATTTATCATCTTAAAACTCAATACAATGCGTACAAAACAACTCCTCTTCCCTTTTTTCGCAGTGGTTCTATTTTTAAGTTCATGTAGTAAAGAAATTTCTACAGTGCAAAACACCTTGTTGCCGCAGGATGAGTATCAACTCATGCGCTTGGCATATTATAGAGATATACCTGATGGCACTGATGGCATTGGATTGCGTTTCTTAGAAACGCCCGTTATTATTAACCTTTACAGTACTCACCCGTATTATGAGCAGATTAAAACCTTTGTTGATGCAGCTGCTCAGGAGAAAGTTCCGCTGCGGGTAACTATTAAAAACCAGGATGAACTTGAGGTGATTAATCCCGCTTCAGAAGAAGAAATTACATCCATCAAAAATTTTGATTTGCAGGCAAGAAAAATAACTGAGGAGCCCCCACAAATTAAAAAAGTGTTACCCAACATGGATGTTTTCAATGAGATATTTGATTTCATGGAGGCGCAGGGATGTGATGAATCAACTGTAACTATTGACCAGTGCATTTCTTTTCAATATGTAGTGGATGGTTGTTATGCCCGGGCACACAAAATGCGCCAGGTATTGATTGAAAACTATAGTTATAGTTGTGAAAAAGTTTTTAGCTATGAGGGTCCGAGTGGGTACCTCGCAGTAGATGCCGGTGAATGTTGTGTGTATTGGTGGTATCATGTTGCACCCCTGGTAAGTGTCAATGAAGATGGGGTCATAAATAAATATGTGATGGACCCTTCTATGTTTGAAGAGCCCGTTAGTATTGAAACCTGGACAGGAGCACAGGAGAATATGAGTTGTTCTCCATACGCAGATTTTGGCTATTATGATATTCAGAGGGGACAGTTTTATTCACCCGGATGGTGGAGTTCTTATTCAACTGATGAAGATCTTTGGTCAACCAATTATACACTGGATGCATATTCTGATTTGGAAACTTGTGATTAAGACTTAATATTAAAATTTCTAAAAAATGCTGCAGAGAGATTTGCAGCATTTTTTTTTGAATTAATATCAGGAGCCATGAGTTTACTTTTTTCTAAAAAATTCTCAGTAGTTTATCACTAAGAATGCTTTGCTTATGGATTCCAATTGTGTTGAAGTTGATTATCAATTTGTCTTATTTCTCCCACCATCCCTTACCTTTGCCATCATGAGCGACAGCATAATACACACAGACCAGGCACCTGAACCTGTGGGGCTTTACCCCCATGCCCGCCGGGTGGGTAACTTGTTGTTCCTCTCGGGCATAGGCCCACGAGAGGCGGGAACGAATAAAATTCAGGGAGTAGAGGCAGATAATAACGGCAATTTTATAACTTTTGATTTTGAAGCACAGTGTCATTCTGTTTTTAAAAATGTGAAAACGGTGCTGGAAGCATCGGGTAGTAAATGGGAAAACCTATTAGATGTAACTGTATTTCTGACAAACATGCAGCGGGATTTTGCAGCTTATAATAGAATCTATGCCGAATACTTTCAAAATAATCAGCCCTGCAGAACAACAGTTAGTGTTACATCATTGCCTACTCCTATTGCTATTGAATTAAAATGTATTGCAACGATTGAGTGAATCATTCATCATAAATCTAAACAACATTGTTTCAAAAATTTTCAAGGCCGGTTCATATAAATTCTTCCATCACAGTTGGTGAAAGAAAACCTTTGCTTATTGCCGGGCCCTGTGTTATTGAAAGTGAGATGTTATGTTTACAGGTAGCGGAGAAGATGAGAGAAATCGCTGCAAACCTTGGCTACAGCTTTATTTTCAAAGCATCCTTCGATAAAGCGAATAGAACTTCAGGTGCATCTTTTAGAGGTGAAGGGATTGAAGAGGGAATGAAAATATTACAAACAGTAAAAGAAAAAACCGGAGTTGCAATTCTTACAGACATTCATCTTCCCAGGCAGGCAGCCGTTGTTGCTGAGGTAGCAGATGTTTTACAAATCCCGGCTTTTCTCTGTCGTCAAACGGATTTACTCATTGCTGCTGCAAAAACAGGCAAGGCAGTGAATATTAAAAAGGGACAATTCATGGCACCTGAAGACATGGAGTTTGCTGTAGAAAAAATTACTGCTGAAAATAATCCCAATAGTTTGCTCACCGAGAGGGGAAGTTCCTTCGGTTATCATAATCTTGTTGTAGACATGCGTTCGCTTCCCATAATGCGGCAGTTTGCTCCTGTTATTTTTGATGTAACGCACAGTATACAAATGCCAGGCGGTGAAAAAGGAAAAAGCGGCGGGCAAAGGGAATTTGCCCCTTATCTTGCGAAAGCCGCAGCAGCAGCGGGCGTTGACGGCTTCTTTATTGAAACCCATCCTGACCCTTCACAAGCGCTCAGTGATGGGCCTAATATGATCCCGCTTTCGGAAATGGAAGAAATGCTTAAAATTCTTTTCAGCATCCACCAGCTGAATCAGTAAATTCCAATTCATTGTACACCAATGCCTTGGATGCTACAAATGTGGGGATTTCTTGTTCTTCCTATTTTTGTGTATTGTTTACTTTTCCCCCTGAAAGTCTCTGCATTCCCATGAAAAATGCTTACTCATCACAGAATTGTACATGTGACTGAGGAGGCGAAGCTGTAAGATTACATTATGTTTCAATTCAATTATCAAAAACCAAAAGTGATAGCCGAAATAGGCTGTAATCACATGGGCGATTTCGCCATTGCTAAAGAATTGGCTTTGCTTGCAAAAGGTTGTGGAGCAAACTATGCAAAATTTCAAAAACGTAACCCGAAAGAGTTGCTCTCTGAAGAACAATATAATGCGCCTCACCCCGAACCCTGGCAAAGTTATGGCGACAGCTACGGTAAACACCGGGAGTTCCTGGAATTTGAAATTGAAAGACATGCATCCCTCAAAAAATATTGTGAAGAAATAGGCATAGGATACAGTTGTTCAGTTTGGGATGTTACAAGCGCCGAAGAAATTATTTCCTTGAAGCCGGATTTTATAAAAATACCATCAGCCTGCAACACTCATTCTCATTTGCTAAAAACTTTAAGGGATAGTTTTAAAGGTGATGTACATGTTTCTGTAGGTATGACTACGGATGAAGAAATAGAAAAACTGATATCGTTTTTTGAGGAAAAAAATGCTGCAAAAAACCGACTTGTGGTATATAGCTGCACAAGCGGGTATCCGATAAAATTTAAGGAGGTGTGTATGATGGAGATTAAAAAGTTGTATGAAAAGTATGACAGCCGGATAAAAGAAATCGGCTTCAGCGGGCATCACCTCGGCATCGCCATTGATGTAGCTGCCTATACTTTAGGTGCAAGATGGATTGAAAGGCATTTTACAAAAGACAGAACCTGGAAAGGAACTGATCATGCAGCCAGCCTTGAAATGCCAGGCTTGCAGAAATTGGTAAGAGATCTTGAACATACTTACGAAGCTTTAGCATATAAGCCTGAAGAGATCTTGCCTGTAGAAAACCCGCAACGGGAAAAATTAAAATTCAAAAAATAGTTTTTTGAAAGTACTTGCTATCATTCCCGCCAGGGGCGGAAGTAAAGGGTTACCCGGAAAAAATATCAAACCGCTATTACAACATCCTTTGCTAGCTTATAGTATAAAAGCTGCTCAGGATAGCAAGCTCATAAATCGCATAACTGTGAACACAGACAACGAGGAGATTGCGAATATTGCAAAAAATTACAAAGCTGAGATTCCTTTTTTGCGCCCGTCTGAGTTGGCGGAAGATGATTCTACTGACCTTGAAGTTTTTGATCATCAACTTTCCTGGATGAGAGAAAATAAAAATTATTTTCCTGACCTTGTGGTTCACCTGCGCCCAACATCACCCATTCGTTTTGTAAACTGGATAGATGAAGCGATAGAAAAACTGAGAAACAGTGATGCGGATTCACTGAGAGTTATTACTATAGCTCCTATTACCCCTTTTAAAATGTGGCTTCTCAGCGAAAATGTTCAAACCATGGAACCTCTATTGAATTTGAAAGATGTAGCAGAGCCCTTCAATCAACCCCGGCAAAAATTACCTTCTGTGTATTGGCAGGTAGGAACATTAGATGTGATAAAAACATCGGTTATCACAGAAAAAAAGTCAATGAGTGGCACAAAAATCCTTCCTTATATTATTGATAAAAAATATGCAGTGGATATTGACGATGTAGTAAGTTTTTACAAAGCTGAGGAAGTAATTCAAAGTTCTGATTGCATTAAATTTGATGAGTAAAGATTCTCCAATCTTACTA
>JBJXHH010000217.1:0-4632 GCA_046160675.1 Chitinophagales bacterium | reverse complement strand
AAACAAACACTTTTATACCTGGCACAAGAACTTTTTGGTTCTGACACAACTATCCGGTTGCGCCCGAGTTATTTTCCATTCACTGAACCAAGTGTTGAAATGGATGTAAGTTGTTTTATCTGCAAGCAGGAAGGTTGCCCGGTTTGTAAATATTCGGGTTGGGTGGAAATTGGCGGTGCGGGAATGGTAGATCCCGTAGTGCTTGAAAATTGTAAGATAGATCCTGAAAAATACACAGGCTTCGCTTTCGGTTTCGGGATAGAAAGAATGGCGATGCTGAAATACAGGATCAATGATGTAAGATTATTCAGTGAAAATGATTTTCGTTTCTTGAAACAGTTTGAAAGCGAATAGGATACAAATGAGAAATGAGCAATTGTGTAAATAAATTCAATCAGCAAATCGCCCATCAATTAAAAAAGATCAGATGCCCTTCAGTTTAAAAGATTCTCTCAACTATGCTTCTAAAATGACACCAAGGCGCATCATGAATATGAGCAAGGTGGTGGCATCTTATTATTACAGCATGTATACAAAAAAACCTGTGCAATGGGGTTTACCAATTTCTCTCTCGTTTGAACCAACAACCTCCTGCAACCTGCGCTGCCCGGAATGCCCAAGCGGGCTGCGGGCTTTTACACGGCCAACAGGTATGCTGAATAAAAACTTTTTCAGGGATACAATGGATGAAGTTGGTAACGACTTGACCTACCTGATCTTTTATTTCCAGGGCGAACCCTACCTCAATCCTGATTTTCTTGAGATGGTAAAATATGCAAATGAAAAAAATATTTACACTGCCACCTCCACTAATGCACATTATCTAAATGATGAAAATGCAAAACGAACCATCGAAAGCGGTCTTGACAGGCTCATTATTTCTATAGACGGAACTACACAGGATGTGTATGAACAATACCGAGTGGGTGGGAAACTGGAAAAAGTTCTTGAGGGAACCAAAAATATTATTCACTGGAAAAAGGAGTTAAAAAGTAAAACTCCGCATGTCATCTTCCAGTTTCTTGTTGTTAAACCGAATGAGCATCAGATAGAAGATGTAAAAAAATTGGGAAAAGAAATAGGAGTTGATGAAGTTCGCTTTAAAACAGCACAAATTTATGATTATGAGAACGGCAATGAACTCATTCCAACATTAGATCATTACAGTCGCTATAAAAAAAATATTGATGGCAGTTTTTCCATCAAAAACAAAATGCTCAATCATTGTTGGAAACTGTGGCATAGTTGTGTCATTACATGGGATGGTGCCGTAGTTCCATGTTGTTTCGATAAAGATGCCACACATCAGTTGGGGGATCTGAAACAAAATTCTTTCAAAGAACTCTGGCAGGGAAGTAAATACCAAAACTTTAGATCTGCATTGCTCAAGAGCCGCAGTGAGATTGACATCTGCAAGAATTGCACAGAAGGCACAAGAGTGTGGGCCTAGAAACACCTGCAGACTGTACAAGGATAAAATTCAATTTCCAAAGTGCAGGATTACAAATAACGAATTCCATAATTTTACAACCATGCTCTCACAGCGCCAGTTGTTTTTACATCATATTGCTCAGACAAGTGATTCTCCGCTTGCTTTGGAAATAACACATGCAGATGGTTGTTGGCTGTATGATATCGCCGGAAAAAAATACCTTGATCTTATTTCAGGCATCGCAGTTTCCAACCTTGGGCATAACCACCCCGAAATAAAAAAAGCGATTACAGAACAACTTGATAAATACACCCACCTGATGGTGTACGGCGAATTTGTTGAAACTCCGCAGGTTCAGCTTGCAAAACAACTCACTGATCTTCTCCCGCAAAATTTATCTTCTGTATATCTTACAAATTCGGGCAGCGAGGCAATTGAATGTGCAATTAAACTTGCAAAAAAATATACAGGAAGAACTGAAATTATTTCTTTTAAAAACTCCTATCATGGAAGTACGTTGGGCGCATTAAGCCTGGGAAACAATGAAGAAAGAAAAAACGCTTTCCGCCCATTGATCCCTGATAATCACATACTTGAATACAATAATTTTGAACAGTTAAAACACATCACGACAAAAACTGCTGCAGTTATAATTGAACCTGTGCAGGCAGAAGCAGGAGTAATACTTCCAGTTGAAAATTATTTGACAACTATCAGAAAACGTTGTGATGAAACCAAAACCTTATTGATTTTTGATGAATGTCAAACCGGTTTTGGTAGAACCGGGAAATTGTTTGCTTTTGAAAAATACAATGTAACGCCCGATGTATTGTGCCTTGGAAAAGCTATAGGAGGTGGAATGCCGCTTGGTGCTTGCATCTCTTCAAAAACAATCATGCAATCACTCACAAACAATCCTGTACTTGGGCACATAACTACTTTCGGAGGGCATGCTGTGTGTTGTGCTGCAGGGCTGGCTTCGCTCAAAGTATTAATCGGGGAAAATATTATTCCTATAATTGATGAAAAATCCCGGCTCTTCCTTGCCCTTTTAAATCATCAAAGAATAAAAGCTGTAAGAAATGAAGGATTTCTGATGGCTGTAGAGTTTGAAAATGCAGAAATAAATTTATCAGTAAACAAAAAACTCATCCAATACGGAATTCTTGTTGATTGGTTTTTATTTGCACCTGAGTGTCTTCGCATTGCCCCGCCTTTAATAATTTCAGAAGAAGAGATTACATTCGCATGTGAAAAGATTATCGAAACTTTAAATTCTTTTTCTTGAAAAAAATTTTAGCAATTCTATTTTTAAGCACAAGTATTCTCTTAGCAAAAACGGCGTCATCTCCCTGGGGTTTCTGGGCGCACAAACGCATCAATCACATGGCGTTGTTCACTTTACCCCAAGAACTGTTTGCATTCTACAAACCACATGTTGACTACATTTCAGAACATGCAGTAGATCCGGATAAAAGAAGATATGCAGTAGAAGGTGAAGCCCCGAAGCATTATATAGACCTGAATCATTACGGAGCATACCCGTTTCATGAAATCCCGAGGCGATGGTTTGATGCCATTGTTAAATATCCTGAAGATACTTTACAGGCTTACGGCATTGTTCCATGGCATATTGAACGGATGATGTTCTGGCTCACAGATGCAATGAAAGAAAAAGATGTAAATAAAATTTTAAAAACTACTGCTGAACTCGGTCATTACATTGCAGATGCACATGTACCATTACATTGTAATAAAAATTATAACGGGCAACTTACCAACCAACATGGCATTCATGCTTTTTGGGAATCAAGGATACCCGAATTGCTAGGCGAAAAATATGACTATGTTGTCGGAACTGCGGAATACATTCCGGACATCAATAAAAAAGTCTGGGAAATTGTGTTAATGAGTAATTTAATGAGTGATAGCGTATTGAATTTAGAAGCACAACTAAACGAAGAATTTCCTTCGGACAGAAAATACAGTTACGAAACAAGGGGGCAAACAACTGTTCGAACTTACTCAAAAGAATATACCCTTGCTTACAACACATTGATTGATAACATGGTGGAACGCCGCATCCGGGAAACCATCATGAACCTCGGCAGTTTTTGGCTCACTGCATGGATAAATGCAGGGAAGCCTAATCTAAGCGGGCTTGAACTAAAAGCCTGGACGGAAGAGGAACTGAAAGAAATACAGGAGATTGATAATGCTTCGAAAACAATGGAAAAGATGAAAGGGCGGCAGGAAGAGTGAATAGGCTGCTTTAATTATTGAATGACATCTTTCAAATTCAAAAAGGAATAATCAAAATATTTTTTCCTCAAGAATTCATTTAAACGTTTCTCAAAAAAACTACATTAATAATTTGTATCTCAACATATTCTCTTAACTTTAGAAAAAAACTGCAATATGAAACTACAATTTTACACTAAGCTTATCTTCATGACACTCTTTGCGCAATGTATTCATGTAACCTATGGACAAGTTGACCCGACCTGTTCAATTCCGGGCGCTTATTTATGTGACAACTTTGATTCTTACATTTCGGGTGATGCTCTTGGACCAGGAGCAAGTTGGTGGACTACCTGGAGTGGATCTGAGGGAGGAACAGAGGATGGTACAATCGTAGACGATGAAGCATATTCGGGCACAAACTCCGCTCTGATACCAGAAGGCGGTGTAACAGATGTACTTCTGCTTCTCGGCAATCAAACCAGTGGTGTGTGGCGCTTAGAATGGCAAATGTTTATTCCATCAGGAAAGATCGCTTATTATAACATTCAGGAGGACGAAACTCCCGGAGTAGCCTGGAACATGGAAGTTTATTTCGGCACTACTACTGAGGGAACCGGTGAGTTTACAGTGCCAACAGGTTTTCCTACTTTCACTTATCCTGTTGGCGAATGGTTTACCGTAAGGCATATTATTGACCTTGATGGCGACCAGTTAGATGTGTATGTTGACGGGGTGAATGTGCTGACTGATACGTATACAGGAAATATTGGTTCGATTGACTTTTACTCAGCAAGCAGCGCTAATAGGTATATGCTTGATGATATTTTATTTATGGAAGTAACTGGCGAAGGTTGCGTACTTGGAACTGCTGAATTGTGTGATAACATTGAAACATATACTGCAGGTGAAGCTATAGGACCTTTTGCTGATTGGTGGACTACCTGGAGTGGAACCGA
>JBJXHH010000216.1:0-5948 GCA_046160675.1 Chitinophagales bacterium | reverse complement strand
GTGAGATATTTTACAATGATGTTGATGGATTTTGCAGCATCATCATTTGCAGGGATAGGGAAATCGACTTTGTTAGGGTCGCAGTTAGTATCCACTACGCCAATGGTGCCAATGTTCAGTTTTACTGCTTCAGCAAGTGCAATGTGTTCATGGCCGATGTCAACTAACAACAATGTTGCTGGCAAACGGTTGAGTTGTGCAACACCACCTATCACACTTTCCAGTTTGTCTCTTTCCCTGCTAAGTACAAGTCTCTCTTTTTTTGTCATGTTTTCTGCGGAGCCATCATTGAGCATGCGGTCAATAGCCTGTAATTTTTTTATGCTTTTGCGAATGGTGGTAAAGTTTGTAAGCATTCCACCCAGCCATCTTTGTGTTACGAAAGGCATTCCTACTCTTCTTGCCTGTTCTTCCACTATTTCTTTTGCTTGTTTTTTTGTTGCTACAAACATCACTTTCTTCCCTGATCTTGCAATGGAGCGAATGACAGAGGCCGCTTCTTCCAGTTTTTCCAGTGTTTTATAAAGGTCGATTATGTGAATACCTTTTTTCTCCATGAAGATGTAAGGCAACATTTTCGGGTTCCATTTTTTGCGAAGGTGCCCGAAGTGTACACCAGCTTCCAATAATTCGTTATATGTAAGTTTTTCCATTTTGTTCTTGAGTTGAGGGTTAACGTTTAGAGAATTGAGTGGCTCGGCGGGCTTTGCGCAAACCTGGTTTTTTACGTTCTACCTTACGGCTGTCACGGGTGAGTAAGCCTTTCTCTTTTAATGCCGGTTTATATTCGGCATTAATTTTTACCAGGGCTCTTGCAATAGCAAGTTTTGCTGCTTCTGCCTGCCCGGTTGTTCCGCCGCCTGCAGCATTCAATGTTATATCAAAATCGCCTCCCACAGATATTACCTCAAAAGGTGCTGTTACCTGGTTCTGCAACATCGGGATGGAGAAATATTCTTTGTAATCTTTTCCGTTTATCGTAATTTTTCCTTTTCCCTTTTTTAGAAAGGCTCTTACTACGGAAGCTTTTCTTCTGCCTACTGCGTTAATGATCTCCATGTTGTTAGAAGTTTAAAGTTTTTGGTTTTTGCGCAGTATGCGGATGTTCCGTACCTGCATAAACAAATAATTTTTTATACATCTGGCTGCCAAGTTTGTTATGGGGCAACATGCCTTTTATGCTTCTTTCAAGCAATTTATGCGGTTGCTTGGCAAGTATAGTTTTCGGGTTAGCTACTTTACGGCCGCCCGGGTGGCCTGTGTACCAGTCAATTTCTTTCTCTAGCATTTTTTTGCCGGTAAGTTTTACTTTTTCAGCATTGATAATGATCACATAATCACCACAGTCAGTATGCGGGGTGAAGTAGGCTTTGTTCTTTCCTCTCAATATTGCAGCTATTCTGCTTGAGATCCGGCCCAAGGTTTTGCCATCGGCATCCACAATGTACCAGTCACGAGTAACGGTTTGATCGTTCGCCGATTTTGTTCTGAAACTTAATGTATCCACTTGTACAGGTTTTCTTTAAAAAAAATTTTCGTTAAAAATGGGCTGCAAAGATAATTTTATGCCCTCAAGCATACAAGGAAAATCTAAATAAAAAAGCGACCTACCTTCATAAGTCGCTGATTTTCAGTAAAAATTTGTACTATTTATTTTTTTACTCTTCTTGTTTATCTCCTGTTTGCGTAGATCATAATGTAATAAAGCAGGGTTGCCAATGAGCCCAAAGCAGCGATAACATATGTTCCTGCAGCCCATCTCAAGGCATCTTTCGCTTTGCCCATTTCCATGGTTCCTGCCACTGCTGAACCTTGTAGCCAGGCTATTGCCCTGCGGCTAGCATCAAACTCAACCGGTAGTGTAACAAAGCTGAATAGGGTAGTTGCGCCAAAAAGAATGATACCTATAAGTAAGAGTTGAGGAAATGTATTTACAAGAATAATTCCCGCCAGGATCACCCACATTACCCATTGGGAGGCAACGCTCACAATCGGTACTAACTGCGAACGCATGGTTAACCACCTGTATGCAGTTGCATGCTGTACGGCATGGCCGCATTCATGTGCTGCAATTGCTGCTGCTGCTATACTGTTGGTATTGTATACACCTTCGCTCAGGTTCACAGTTTTGTTTTGCGGGTTATAATGGTCTGTCAGTTGCCCGGCTACTGAGATAACCTGTACATCAGTAATGCCATTTTCAGAAAGCATTTGCACAGCTATGTCCCTTCCAGTAAGCCCGCCTTTTACGGGTATTTGAGAATATTTTTTGAATTTACTTCTCAATACCCCGCTAACGATCATGCCGGCAACGGCGAATGCAATACCAATAATATAGGCACCAAGCATCCCTGATCCGGAAGCTGCTTGTTCCTGTAAGATGATACCAATTGTTGTGTTCATTTTATTTTGCTTAATTTTTAGTTATACAAAGAAACGATGATTTGCTGAAAAAGTTTATATCAATTCTTAAACAAATCCTTTGCAGAAACATTTTGTCTTTCTGCCTCCTCAATTTTAAGAACTTCCATGGTTTGATATTTCATCATATTTGCGAAAATATTTGTCGGGAACATCATAACAGCATTGTTGTAAGAGGTAACAGCAGCGTTATAAGTTCGTCTTGCTGCGGAAATTTGTTCCTCTACCTCTGTCCAGGTACTTTGCAATTGGATAAAATTCTGATTTGCTTTCAGGTCTGGGTAGTTTTCTACCGCTATGCGCAGTTGCGATAATAATCCTGTGAGTTGATTCTCAATTCCTATCCTTTCCTGGGCGGGCATTGTAGGGTTTGCCTGGATAGAATTGCGCAACTCTACAATTTTAGTGAGGGTGTCTTTTTCATAATTCATGTATTGCTTCACTGTCTCCACCAGGTTTGGGATCAAGTCGAACCGCTTTTTGAGCATAGCGTCAATTGCCCCAAAAGCATTCTCAACATTATTTCTCCGCCCAATAAGCGTATTATACAGGGCAATGCCTATAAGCAGAAATGCAACTATGATGATAAGAAGTACCCACATACTTTTTTGATTTAAGGTTGAATTAATAGACGAAAATAAAAAGGAAGTATTGTTTTAAGAAAGAAATATTTTCAAGCAGCAATTTCCTCCAATTGTAGTTTGCTTATTTCATCGAGTATATCCATCAACAATTCTACAATTTTCAATGTAACTAACTGCGCACGATAGTGTTTTATATTCGGCAAGCCTTTGAAATAATTTGCATAATGCCGACGCATTTCTAAAACACCCAATACTTCTCCTTTCCATTCCACTGATTTTTGCAGATGCTGTTTACACACTTCCACTCTTTCTTCCAAAGTTGGTGGAGATAACAATGTTCTGGTTTTTAAAAAATGTTTTATTTCCCTGAATATCCATGGGTAACCGATGGATGCCCTGCCGATCATAATCCCATCCACCCCGAATTTATTTTTATACTCCAACGCCTTTTCAGGAGAATCTATATCGCCATTGCCGAAAACAGGGATATGCATGCGGGGATTATTTTTCACTGCTGCTATCAATGTCCAGTCAGCATTTCCTTTATACATCTGTTCTCTTGTACGCCCATGAATCGTCAGGGCTTTTATGCCGATGTCCTGCAAACGTTCAGCCACATCAACAATGTTTTTTGAGTTATTATCCCAACCCAGTCTTGTTTTCACAGTCACAGGAAGTTTTGTTGCTTTCACAACACTTTCCGTTAAGCGAATCATTTTTGGAATATCTTTTAAAATCCCTGCGCCTGCATCTTTGCACACAACTTTTTTCACCGGGCATCCGAAGTTTATGTCAAGCAATTCAGGGCCCGCTTCCTCAATAATTTCAGCACAGCCTTTCATCACTTCAATATCCGCCCCGAAGATCTGAATACCCAGCGGGCGTTCTTCTTCGTAAAAATCCAGTTTTTTTACACTCTTCTGCGCATTGCGTATCAGCCCTTCTGTTGAAATAAATTCAGTGTATAACATATCCGCACCCAACCGTTTACATAACACACGGAAAGGCGGATCGCTTACATCTTCCATCGGTGCCAGTAACAGCGGGAAATCAGGCAATTCTATGTTATCAATCCGAATCATCTTTAAAAAACCAAACTAAAATAAAATTTAAAAAAACAATCTTTTCATACCTCTCGAAACATCATACTCCACCCCCTGCTCACTATTTTTACACAAAATTACATATATCAGCATGAAAGGCATTCTTGCGCCCTATACCTGGCTTAGCAAACTTCTTATTTTCATAGGGATGCTGATTTTGGGTGGTGTGTTGTTTCAATATGCTGCACTGCTTATAACCGAAACTATTTTCCCTGCCGCAAATCTTAGTGATCTATTTAAAGATTTTAGTTCAATTAGCAGCGCTGATGCTTTGAGTGAAACACAGATCAATGCAATGAAGTGTTTTCAGTTTCTTGCATCATTCGGGCAATACATTCTTATTCCTTTATGTTTTGTGTATCTCTGCGGCGATTTGTTTTTTGCAGCAACCGGTTTGCATAAAAGTGTGCATATAAATATTTACACACTGGTGTTTTTCATTTTCTTTTCTTCAATTGGTTTGATCGGTTATATAAATGAGTGGAATCAAAATATCAGTTTACCTACCGCCTTCAGTGATCTTGAAAATAATCTTCGTTCGCTTGAAGAACAGGCACAACTGCAAACCGATGCATTTTTAGCGACAACGACAACAGGCGGATTGCTGATTAATATTCTCCTGGTTGCGGTGTTAGCTGCTGTTGGCGAAGAAATTGTTTTCCGGGGCTTGTTGCAAAATATGTTGCAGAAGATGATAAAGAATGTGCATGTTGCAGTTTGGGCGGCAGCATTTTTTTTCAGTTTTATGCATTTTCAGTTTTTTGGATTTTTTCCCAGGCTCATACTCGGCGCTGTGTTAGGTTACCTGTTCGCCTGGAGCGGGAGTTTATGGCCTTCTATTGCCGGGCACTTCATAAATAACTTTTTGGGTGTGCTGGGATATTTTCTTACGAACAAAGAAATGCTGGATGAGAATGTAACAGAAGAAGCAAGCTGGCAGTACGCACTATTCTCATTACCATTTTTCCTGCTTTTTCTCTTTCTTTACAAACGGGCAACCGAACAATACCGGCATGGAGAAAGACTGGATGATGGTGTACAGTACTGAAAACAATGTTATGTTTTCTAAGATCAAAGACCTGCTGGATGTAGAAGAGATAAAATATGTTTGCATGCAGAAAAAAGATTCTTTGTATGCCATCGGTGAAATGGAAATTTATGTTCACTACACTGAAGCTGAAAAAGCAATAAACAGCATTTACAATGCAGAAAATGAATAACCTCACACAACGCCTCATCACTGCTGTAGTTGGTGCTGCTGTTTTAATTACAGGCATGCTCTGGAATGTGTATAGTTTGATAATTGTTCTTTGGAGTTTGTCATTTGCAATTCATTTTGAGTATTTAAGAAGAGTGCAAAATTTGAAGGATCATGCTACAAGAGTTGTTGAAATTGTTTTGAATCTTATAATTGGTATGCTTGTTTTCAGCATCGTCCCTCTCCTCTATTTGCAAACAGAAAATTTGGTATTCATTCCTATTCTGCTATTTTTTCCTCTTCTTTCTTTGTTTTTTATTTTCGAATTATTTATGAAAAGGGAAAACCCATATAGAAACATAGGATTGAATATTGCAGGAATTTTTTATTGTATTGTTCCTTTTGCATTGCTTTTGTCAATTCCGCTTTTTTGGGGAAGCTATTTAGTGCAACTAAGAGATATAAATCCAATCTTTGCCAGTTCTGGTTTGTTTATTCTCGGTTACTTTCTGATAGTTTGGACGCATGATACAATGTCTTACTTCACAGGCAAAGCTATTGGCAAACACAAATTATTTGAACGCATCTCCCCTAAAAAAACCTGGGAAGGGTTTTTCGGTGGATTTATTTTTTCCATCGGCA
>JBJXHH010000215.1:0-2927 GCA_046160675.1 Chitinophagales bacterium | reverse complement strand
GTATATCAAATGTACAATTTTGGCGTTATACTGAAAATCGCTTACAAGCCCCCGCCCAACCGGGGCTGTGTTTGTTGCGTTTTTTACAGTAAATTTGCCTAATTCAACCATTGCGTTAAAAAGCTATGTTAAAAAAACTGTCCTTCATTTTCGCCATCGGCATAGCCGCAGCCTTTGCTGCAGGCTGTTCTGAGCAGATAAAAATTGAGAAAACCTTAACCAGCGGGCAGGGCCGATGGAAGATAGATGAACTTCAGTACATCTATGACCTTGATACTTTTGCCCCGGTGTACTCAACTTATGATGACGTTGGGGAGATCATATTTTATGAGACAGGCAACGGGGTTTGGATTCAATATGATACTAACTTGCTTGTAGATGTTGCCCATTATTTTGAGTGGGAAAACACGGAGAATGCACTCAGTTTCCAGTTTGATGATATCCCAACAGATATCCCTGAAACCATTTTTGATATTGTTACAAACTCTGACGACAGCATACGCCTGCGTACTGAACTTTCTACTGATTCAATCGGGTTACCGCTGCTGATCACTACTGAATTATTGTTGCAAAGGGCTGATGAATTAACACATTTATAAATTTTTACGGAATGGTGACAATGGCATTGTTAGCAGGCTGAATTGAAAACCGCTACATTTGATAACTGATAAATAGTAAAAAAATGAAAATAAATTATGCATTCCTGTTTTTCTTATCGGCAATGGTGTTTGCAAGCTCCTGCTCAAAAGAAAAACAAATAGCCACCAATCTTACATCACAGGCGGGACGCTGGAACATAGATAACTATAAAGTGACGGAAATTATTACTACGCCTTCCATAACTTTTCCTCCCACCATCACAGATCTGAGTGACTTGGGCTACATGAACTTTTTCGATAACAATGACGGGCAGATCTTTTTTATTTATGATGTTGGTGATTATGATTTCATTGAATTTGAGTGGACGCCGACCGAACAGGGAATTTTTCTGGAATACAGCAATGAAGAATTTGAATACGTCTTTACCACTAATGAAAAAGACCGCATCGTGATGGTTAATACAATAGTAGTTCCGCTGGATGATACTACTACAAAAACTACCGAGAAAGAATATGAATTACTGCGAATAGAATAATTTTTTTTATATTGAAAGAAAAAAGCGGTTGAATAAATCAATCGCTTTTTTCTTTTCTGGAGCTACTGTTTTCTTGCTAAAGTAAATTTCAGTTTTTCTTTTTGAACCTTACCGCTCAAGTCAAAAAATTCTGCGTAAGCAATGTAAATCCCTGTCCGGGCAATTTCATCATCTGCATTCACCCCGTCCCATGTAAGGAAACCTTCACTAGAAAATGTTTCGTTATTTGTTAACTGTTTGATGGTTCTTCCCTGTGCATCAAAGATGATTACACTGGCCACTGTGCCGGCAGCTATGTTATTATAATTGAGAATGAGCAGATCAAGAAAGCCATCTCCATCGGGTGAAAAAACTTCATACTCTAAACTAAAATTATTTTCCGTCCCGGTAATTTCACCGAACACAGAATTCTGATATCCCGGCGTCCCGAAATGTTTATCCTCAGATGCACTATGCCAGTTGTTTGCATCTTGCGTCGTTGCATTATAGTTTACTCTTTCCAGCGAAACCCCGTCCTCATCATCCAGCAAAGCGAAGTGCCAGTCGTTATAAAAATGCAGCCTGTCAAGCAGGGTTCCGTCAAATGTTTGAATTGCTACTATACCTTCATCATCCGGATAGTTTGGTGTGTTTAGGTTTTGAATGAAATTTCCTGTTTCACTGATGAAATAATTTTCTGCAACATTCTCAATGTTTTCTGTTATCAGCATATAGGTGTCGGGCAAAAGTAAGGTTGGGGTTAATGTGATAGCAGTGAGTTCCGAGATGGTTGTTGTATCCTCAAGGTTATATTCTGCAAGATAGATTTTTGAGACATCAATAAATTTACCAGAACGATTATACAATTCAACATAATCTAACCCATCAGTAGCCGGGTTGAACAATACTTCATTTATCACTACATCAAAACTATCCGCAGGCACAGCAATGCCGAACTGTGCTGTGTTGTTTAACAATGCTTCGTTCCCGCTGCAATCTTTTACCTCGCTGCAGGTTACAGTGTATAAAATATTTTCAGAAAAGGTTGTTGGAAAAAACAACTTCACTGTTGTTGGGTTCGCTGTATCAAAACTTGCAGAGTTTGCTGTTCCGATGCTGTTGTCAACTGAAAAATTTGAAGCGGAAATACTTGCAGCATCCAATGCTTCATCAAACGAAACTAGTAGTGAATCAAGTGTTGGCGGAAATGCAGATAGCACTGAAGGTGCTATATTATCGGGGTTTTCGGCCGAAACTGCATTTACAGTTCCGGGGGTTCCTCCATTACTTGCAGAGCTAGCATTCCAGTTATTCTCTCCCTGGCAAGGGAAATTTACGTCAATCATTTCCAGGGAATAACCACCTTCGCTTTTTATAACATCCTGATACCAGTCCGTTGTGTAATTGACTGCATGTAATAAATTATTTTCATCATCAACCAGTTGTAAATCATCTCCATCATTATTGAGTGAAGGAAAATTATTTACATACAATACATCGCCGAACACATCAAACAATCCTGCATTTGCATCATCAGTGATGATCACATATGCATTACCTGCTAAAGTAAATGCTGGAAAAACATCACTTGAGGATGTTGCATCACTGATATAAAAATTTGTGATCTCAATATCAAGATCAGTTGTATTGTACAGTTCAATATATTCAGCATTGGGCATTCCCACAGAAGGATCGGGATCAGCCATTGCTTCATCAATAATTATGTCGTATTGCTGAATTGTGTAATAACTAAATGTTGTAAAAGCAAGACTGATGGAATTTCCCGCAAGGTCTTCTACCCCGCTCACAGAAA
>JBJXHH010000214.1:0-16663 GCA_046160675.1 Chitinophagales bacterium | reverse complement strand
CTTCTGTTACTCAGGTGATCAATATCGTCAATCTCTGCTTTTGCATTTGACAGTTCAACCAGGTAATTGATGATAGAAATGATATCCTCTTTCGTCAATACCCGCATGCCGAGCGGTGTGTCGTGCCCGAGTTTTTGATTTATCTTGTATCTTCCTACTTCACCAAGATCATATCTTTTATCAGAGAAGAATAATTTATCTATTACTCCTCTGGCAGTTTCATCATCAGGAGGTTCTGCTCCCCGGAGTTGACGATAAATATGTTGCACTGCTTCCAATTCTGAGTTGGAAACATCTTTCTGCAAAGTATTTAATATAATAGTGTAGTCAACCTGTACATCATCTTTTGTGAGGATGACGTTTTGAGTACCTGTTTCAAGTATTTGATGAATGTTATCATCGGTGAGGACGGTATCTCTTTCCAGTATTACATCGTTTCTTTCGATAGAAACTACTTCACCCGTATCTTCATCTACAAAGTCTTCTCTCCATGTTCTTAAAACTCTTGCTGCCAGTTTTCTGCCGATATTGTTGCTGAGTGTTTTTTTATCAGCTTTAACTTCTTCAGCAAGGCCAAACAATTCAAGAATATCTCTGTCAGTATCAAAACCGATTGCTCTTAGTAATGTTGTAACAGGGAATTTCTTCTTCCTGTCAATATAAGCATACATTACATTATTAATGTCAGTGGCAAACTCCATCCAGGCACCTTTAAAAGGAATTACCCTGGCTGAGTATATCTTGGTTCCGTTCGGGTGAACAGATTGACCGAAGAATACTCCCGGTGAACGATGGAGCTGTGAAACTACAATACGTTCAGCCCCATTAATAATAAAGGTTCCTTTCGGCGTCATGTAGGGTATGTTACCGAGGAAAACGTCCTGAACAATAGTTTGAAAATCTATATGTTCTTCATCGTTACAGGAAAGTTTGAGTTTTGCTTTGAGTGGAACACTGTAAGTTAAACCCCGTTCCATACATTCCTCTATGGAATATCTTGGGGGGTCAATAAAGTAATCAAGAAATTCCAGAACAAAAATGCTGCGGGCATCTGTAATCGGGAAGTTTTCTGTAAACACCCGGTAGAGACCTTCGTTTCCCCTGTTCTCCTGTGTTGTTTCCAACTGGAAGAAGTCCTTAAATGATTTTACCTGGATATCAAGTAAATCAGGGTAATCGCTTGTTTTTTTAATCTTACCGAAATTGATCCGTTCTTTTCTTTTCGAAGTATGAGCAGGCATAGAAGTATTTAAAGTTTAAGTGAAAAATGATTAAATAGGAAATAGGCTCATCCTGCAAAGAGCAGAATGAAGCCTTCCAAAATTTAATCCGACAGTGCGGATGCTATTGGCAGCGATCAAAAAAATTATTTGACCTCTACCTCTGCACCAGCTTCTTCAAGCAGCTTTTTTAAATCTTCTGCTGAAGCTTTATCAATGCCTTCCTTCACTGCCTTTGGAGCAGCGTCTACAAGATCTTTAGCTTCTTTCAAGCCTAAGCCTGTAGCATCTTTCACTACTTTTACAACTCCGAGTTTTGCTTGTCCTGCGCTTTTCAGGATCACATCAAATGTGGATTTTTCTGCCGCCTTTGCCCCAGCATCTCCGGCTCCGCCTCCTGCACTTGCCACCATTACAGGTGCTGATGCAGCAGGTTCAATGCCGTAATCGTCTTTCAGGATCTTGGCTAACTCATTAACTTCTTTTACAGAAAGGCTCACTAACTTTTCTGCAAATTCTTTTAATTCAACCATTGCTTTTTTGTTTTATTGTTTTTTAAAAAATTGATTTACTGTTTTATTGATTCAAGTATTATAAGTGTGTTTATTCAGGACGTTCTGATAATGTTTTTACTATTCCGGCTAATTTGTTCTTGCTGCTTTGCAACGCTGATATAACATTTTTTGCCGGCGACTGCAATAGAGTAATGATCTCACCGATCAATTCTTCCTTGCTCTTCATGCTGATGAGAGCATCAATACTTTCATCACCAAGGAACACATCAGCTCCCACATAGGCCCCCTTTAAAACCGGCCTTGTTTTCTCGTTTTCCTTTCTGAATTGTTTAATCACTTTTGCTGGGTCATTGCTGCTTTCGCTGAACATTACAGCAGTAGGACCATGTAGCACTTCATATAATTTCTCATACTTGCTGCCATGTGCTTCAAAAGCTTTGCGCAGGAGGGTGTTTTTTATCACCTCAAACTTGATTCCTTTGCTGAAACAAATTCTGCGAAATTTATTAATGTCTTCTACTGTTAGTGTTGAGGCGTCGGTGATATAGAAATTTTCATACTCACCAACCCGCTTGGTCAACGTTTCAATAGCTTCTGTTTTTTGTTCTCTGTTCATTGCTTTACAATTTGTGATTGTAAAAAATTTATACGTTCAGTGATCTTGTGTCAATTGCTATTCCCGGGCTCATTGTACTTGCCATGGTTACACTTTTAAAGTAGTGCCCTTTTGCAGATGAGGGTTTGAGTTTAGCTATCGTTTTTAAAAGTTCTTCGCTGTTTTCAGCAATTTGTTCGGGGTTAAAAGAAATCCTACCGATAGATGAGTGAATAATTCCGTACTTGTCAACTTTAAAAGCAACTTTTCCTTTCTTCACTTCTATAACAGCTTGTCCCACCTCATTCGTAACTGTACCTACTTTAGGGTTTGGCATTAGGTTTCTTGGGCCTAAAACTCTTCCCAGTTTTGCAATTTTGGGCATTACAGAGGGTGTTGCAATAACTACATCCATATCTACCCAACCACCCATGATCTTATCTACATATTCATCAAGCCCTGCATAATCAGCTCCTGCATTTCTTGCCTCTTCTTCTTTATCAGGTGTGCAGAGCACAAGTACTTTTTTCTCTTTTCCAGTTCCGTGTGGTAGGGCTGTTGTTCCTCTGATCGCCTGATCGGCTTTCCGGGGATCAATACCAAGGCGGATATGAAGATCAACCGAGGCGTTGAATTTGCAAGTAGTAGCCTTCTTCACAAGAGATGCAGCTTCGCTGATGGAATACAGCTTGTTTGCATCTACAAGGCCTTGAATTTTCTTTTGATTCTTCGTAAGTTTCACAATCGTATGATTTTACTTTGATTATCGTTTTGTTTAATTCCAGGGGGCTTGTCCTGTTACTGAAATTCCCATACTTCTTGCTGTTCCTGCTACCATCTTCATTGCGCTTTCTATTGTAAAGCAATTGAGATCCGGCATTTTTTCTTCAGCAATTTTTTTCACCTGATCCCAGGTAACGGTTCCAGATTTTATCCTGTTTGATTCTGCTGAACCTTTTTGTTTTTTCGCTGCCTCTAATAATAAAATTGACGCAGGTGGGGTTTTTATGATGAAGTCAAATGACTTGTCTTTATAAACAGTGATAACCACGGGCAACACTTTACCCATTTTATCAGTTGTTCTTGCATTAAATTGTTTGCAGAACTCCATGATGTTTATGCCTTTTGAACCGAGTGCCGGTCCGATAGGTGGAGCTGGATTTGCCTGCCCGCCTTTCACTTGGAGTTTTACAAAGGTTTGAATTTCTTTTGCCATGATTAACTTACTTTTTCTACTTGAACAAAATTCAGTTCCACTGGTGTTTTTCTTCCGAATATTTTTACAATTACTTTCAATTTTTTCTTGTCCTCATAGATCTCATCTACATTGCCCAGGAAATCATTGAAAGGTCCATCTGTTATCTTCACTGTTTCGCCTATTATAAATGGTTCACTCATACTCACTCCTTCTTCACTCATCTCATCCATCTTACCCAAAATCCTGTTGATCTCATTTTTCCGCAAGGCAACTGGGTGCTCTTTGCCAAGAAAATCAATAACATTTGTAATGCCGCTGATAGATTGCATCATTTCATGGGTCATTTTTCCATCTGCCGCCTCCAGTAACATATACCCGGGCAATGAGATTTTTTCGGATATAATTTTTTTTCCATTTTTAATTTTATAGATCTTCTCTGTGGGCACCAGAACAGATGATATTACATTGCTCCACCCGGATCGGGAAATATGCAACTCAATATACTCTTTGAGTTTCCGCTCTTTGCCACTGATCACCCTCAGCACATACCATTTTTTTTCGTCGCTCATTTACCGGGTTTCAGGTTTTAAAACTGGTTATAAAACAGGTCAAGTAATTCACTGGATGTAAAATCCATCACAAACACAACTATTGACAGGATGGCTGCAGTAACCAATACAATGGCTGTGCTTGCCTGTAATTCCTGCCAGGTAGGCCAACTTACCTTGAACCTGAGTTCCTGGTAAGCTTCTTCAAAGAATAACTTTAACCGTTTCATCTTTTTACATTTTTAAAGCACGGGTGGAGAGGCTCGAACTCCCAGCCTGCGGTTTTGGAGACCGCCACTCTACCAGTTGAGCTACACCCGTAGAATAAGGAACCCGTATTACCGGATTCCTCATTCATAATTCATTATTTCAAAATCTCAGTCACCTGACCTGCACCTACTGTACGACCACCTTCACGGATTGCAAAGCGGAGGTTTTTCTCCATCGCAATCGGGTAAATGAGTTTCACTGTCATTGTGATATTATCGCCTGGCATTACCATTTCTACACCTTCAGGTAATGTTATTTCACCTGTAACGTCAGTTGTGCGGAAATAAAACTGTGGGCGATATTTATTAAAGAATGGAGTGTGACGTCCACCTTCTTCTTTTTTCAAAACATATGTTTCGCATTTAAATTCTGTATGCGGAGTTACAGAACCCGGCTTACAAATAACCATTCCACGGCGGAGCTGATCTTTTTCAATGCCTCTCAAAAGTAAACCTGCATTGTCACCCGCTTCTCCCCTGTCAAGAATTTTACGAAACATTTCAACTCCTGTAACAGTAGACTTTAATGATTCAGCAGTTAACCCGATGATATCTACTGAATCACCTGAGTTAATGATACCCCTTTCAATTCTTCCTGTAGCAACAGTTCCACGGCCAGTGATTGAGAATACATCCTCAATTGGCATAAGAAATGGCTGGTCAACTAACCTTGGAGGAATTGGGATGTCCTTATCAACAGCTGCCATTAAATCTATAATTGCTGCTTTAGCAGTAGCATCACCTTCCAGTGCTTTTGTTGCTGACCCTTTAATAATTGAGATTGTACCACCGGGGAAATTATAGAATGTCAACAATTCACGAATTTCCATTTCAACTAATTCTAAAAGTTCAGGGTCATCCACAAGGTCTACTTTGTTCATAAAAACAACAATTGCCGGTACCCCAACCTGGCGGGCAAGCAAGATATGCTCACGGGTTTGAGGCATAGGGCCATCAGTAGCAGCAACTACAAGGATTGCTCCGTCCATCTGGGCAGCACCTGTTACCATGTTCTTTACATAGTCAGCATGCCCGGGGCAGTCAACATGCGCATAGTGGCGGTTTTCGGTTTCATATTCAACATGCGCTGTGTTAATTGTAATACCTCTTTCTTTTTCTTCAGGAGCAGCATCAATCGAATCATAGTTTGCCATTTTTGCAAGACCTTTTTCAGCTAATACATAAGTAATTGCTGATGTAAGTGTTGTTTTACCATGATCAACATGGCCAATCGTACCAATGTTAACATGTGGTTTGTTCCGTAAGAAGGTTTCTTTTGCCATTTTTTATTGAGTTTAAAATTTATGTTTATTGTTAAAAAATTGTTTTTACTTTTTTTTATTACTTTTTGAGCCAATGACCAGGATCGAACTGGTGACCTCATCCTTACCATGGATGTGCTCTACCAACTGAGCTACATTGGCGCTCTTGTTTAATCCAGAGCGGGAGACGAGACTCGAACCCGCGACTTTCAGCTTGGAAGGCTGACGCTCTACCAACTGAGCTACTCCCGCTAATAAAAAATCTATTTTCTGAAAAACTATGCGAAGCAAAAAGAGACAGTAAGCCCATTGGGCTTAAAGCTTTTCTTTTTTCGGCGTAATTTCTCAGTTTCAAAGAACTGAGGGATAGTGGGGAGAGGTGGATTCGAACCACCGAAGTCGTAAGACAACAGATTTACAGTCTGCCCCATTTGGCCACTCTGGTATCTCCCCTCCGCCTAGAGCCAATGGACGGACTCGAACCGCCGACCAGCTGATTACAAATCAGCCGCTCTACCAACTGAGCTACATTGGCCTCTATTTCCCGGTAATGTCAAAGACAAAAAAGGCGTTTTTTCGCAACTTTTGAAAAAACGCCCGCAAATATACGAAGCTTTTCTGGTTTAGAAAAAAAATATTAGGATTTTGCTTTTATTTTCTCTTTATGCTTTATAAGCTGTTTGCGCAGGTTTTCTACTGATGCATCCACAGAATCCTCATAACTTCTACTGAGATCACTGGCAAAGAGAACGGTGCGGGGCAGTTTGAGCTTAATCTCTACGACTTTATCTCTTACATTAGCCCCCCCATGCTCCAATTTTAAGAACACATCAGCGCCAAGGATTCTGTCGTAAAATTTTGAAAGTTTGCTGAGCTTGGTGTTAATGTAATTCAACAATTTGTCATCAGCATCAAAATGTATTGACTGTACTTTTATTTCCATATGCATTTCATTATTAATTGTGATTAATTAGGTCAAGCCTTGGGGTGAGCAAGGCGATGGGCTTTTTTCAATTTATCAATTGTATTGTGTGTATAAACCTGGGTGGATGCAAGAGAGGCATGACCCAGCAATTCCTTTACAGCATTGAGTTCTGCTCCATTGTTTGACAGGTGGGTGGCAAAAGTATGTCGGAGCACATGAGGGCTCTTCCGTGTAATTGAGGTATTGCCTAACAGCAGATTATGTATTATGCTGTAAATCAGTTTTGGATATGCTTTTTTACCAAGATTGGAAACAAAGAGTGTTTCTGCATTTCCAAATACAAGATTTCTTTTCCCCAAATATTCGTTCATTATCTTTACTATCCTTCCACCTAACGGAAGTAGTCTTTCTTTATTTCCTTTTCCAAGTACTTTAACTGTTTTTTTTGAAGTGTCAAAATCTCTTTCTTTCAGCCCCAACAATTCACTTCTTCTTATCCCCGTTCCATAAAGGAGCTCCAGAATGAATTTATCCCTACTTTGAATGAAGCTTTCCTGGGGTGTAGAAACAGGGTAATTAGTTTCAATGTACTGAAAGACTGCTTCCATTCCCTTTTTATCAATGAAAAGGGGTAATGTTTTAGCGGTTTTCGGGCTCACCACTTTTAACATAGGGTTCTTTTTTATCGCCCCGTGTTTCAGCAAAAATTTATAGTACGTTTTAAGAGAAGAAATCTTACGATTTACTGATTTTGCCGAAATTTTTTCATCCATCAACTCCACTACCCATGAGCGAACATGCCTGTGAGTTACCTCCAGCATTTCAGGATCAGTGATACGATATTGGTTTTCTAAAAATTTGGAAAACTGCGCAATGTCAGTGCGATAGGCGTTTACAGTGTGCATGCTGTAACGCTTTTCATATTGCAGGTAAGAAAAAAATCCGTTCAGGTGCATATTGGATACTGTGTATAAATGATAGTGACACAGTAACCGGCACAAAAAATTACTCCTGGTTACTTGTCAGTTGTTGCTTGTAAGCTGCCCGCAGGATAACTGATCTGCGTTTTACTGAAGGCTTCATGAATGATTGCCTGCTCCTTAGCTCCCTGAGCACACCGGATTTTTCAAATTTCTTTTTGTACGTTTTTAATGCCTTGTCTATTGATTCGGCTTCTCTTGCATCAATTATTAACATGCTATCTTGTTTTGTTAAAATTATTCCGCCCTAAAATTTTGGGACGCAAAAATAATAATTCTGAGTGCAAATTACTATTCTTAAGGGAAAATTGCAAGAGTTCATCTTAAAATCTCCCTTGCAATCACCAGTTTCTGAATCTCCGAAGTGCCTTCACCGATAGTACATAACTTAGAATCTCTATAGAACTTCTCTACAGGGAATTCCTTAGTATAACCGTAACCTCCGAATATTTGAACAGCATCATTGGAAACACTTACTGCCACCTCGCTTGCATAGTATTTTGCCATGGCTGATGCCTCAGTTACTTTCTCTCCTTTATTCTTTAAATCAGCGGCTTTTGCTGTTAATAATTCTGCTGCCTCAATCTTTGTTGCCATGTCAGCCAGTTTGAAGGAGATGCCCTGGAAATTTGCAATCGGTTGATCAAATTGCTGGCGTTCTTTTGCATATTTTACTGCAGCTTCATAAGCTCCTTTTGCAATTCCTATACTTAATGCTGCAATGGAAATTCTCCCACCATCCAATACTTTCATCGCCTGAACAAACCCGTCGCCTACTTCACCCATTCTTTGTGAATCAGGTATTATGCAGTTGTCAAAAATCACTTCAGTGGTTTCGCTTGCCCGCATACCGAGTTTATTTTCCTTTTTCCCAGCAGACAGTCCGGGAGTTCCTCTTTCAACAATAAAAGCTGTTGAATTTTTTTTTGTTCTTGGTTCGCCGGTTCTTGCGATCACAACCATTATATCACTACTGTTGCCGTGTGTTATCCAGCATTTTGTACCATTCAGTATCCAGTCGTTTCCACTATTTGTTGCAGAACATTTCATGTTTCCTGCGTCGGAACCGGTGTTGGGTTCAGTCAACCCCCAGGCACCAATAAACTCTGCTGTGGCAAGTTTTGGGAGATATTTTTGTTTTTGTTCTTCATTTCCGAATAACAAAATGTGCCCTGTACATAAAGAGTTATGTGCTGCTAATGACAGCCCCACTGAGCCGCATACTTTTGCAATTTCAATGATTACATTCATGTATTCATGATAACCAAGGCCTGAGCCGTTGTACCTCTCCGGAACAAGTACTCCCATCAGTCCTAGTTCTCCGGCTTTTTTAAAAGCTTCTACAGGAAAATGCTGGCTTTCATCCCAATCCATTACGAAGGGGCGGATATGTTTTTCAGCAAAATCACGGGCTGTTTCAGTTACTAATTTTATGTTGCCTTCAATTGCGGTATGCATACTTACTTGTTGTCTTTTTCCTCAAATAAGTTGCAATATTAATACAAGGTAAGCGATAGAATTTTATCAGTGTATGTTTTTAACCTTTCTTTGCCCCCCAGGAAACCAAGTTCAACAATGAAGGCATAAGCTGCAACATGGGCATTGAGTTTCAACATGATTTCAGCCGCTGCGCATGCGGTGCCGCCTGTTGCAAGAAGGTCGTCATGAATAAGAATGTTCCATCCGGGTTTGACATCTTGCAGATGTACTTCTACCGTAGAGGAGCCGTACTCCAGCTCATAAGTGTATTCCATCGTTTCGCCGGGCAGCTTCCCTTTTTTACGAACAGGTATAAATGGAACATTGAGTTTATTGGCCAACACCATTCCATACAAAAATCCCCTGCTTTCAATTGCACAAACAGCGTCAATTTTTACATCACTCAGTTGTAAAATCATGGTATCAATAATTTCATTTGTAAGTTGTGGATCAAGCAAGAGCGGGGTTATGTCTTTAAACAAAATTCCCTGTGTTGGAAAATTTTCTACATCCCTGATATTTGATTTTATTTTCTGTTCAAGTGTCATAAAGTGAGATAGGGTTTTAATTTCTCAAATAATTCCGGGTAAATACCTTTTACTGATTGCAACTCTGAAAGGATGATGAAATTTCCTTTCGTATTTCTATAATCAACTATTGCGAGCGCAACTTTTTCTGAAATGTAAGCATGTTTTTCAAGTTGTTCAAAACTGGCTGTGTTGATGTTTATTTTTTGAATGTTTGTATTGTTGATTTTCAAAAACGGCAAAGCATCGTTCAAAGTTGTGAGATCAATTTTATAAACATCTTTTAACTGGTCGAGTTTGTAAAATCCCCCGAGCTGTTCCCTGTAAGTGATGATCCCGTTTGCATTATAGTTTGAAAACCCAAGGGCTATGAGCTGATCTTTTGATGCTATATTTATTTCTGTTATTTGCTTTTGTGACGAAATTACTGTTTGAGTTTTTTGCTGAGGTATTTGTGTATCTGCATCATCAAACAACATGTAATCTTTCAATCGTTCGTAATCCTGTTGCTGAAAGCCATAGGTTTTCAGCAAGTCTTCCGGGGTTTTGAATTTTCCTCCCTTTGAAACAAAATTCACAAGCCTATCCGCTACATAATCCTTTATGCCAAGCTGAACCCATTGTTCTTTTGAGATTGTATTAGGATTGAAGAGGAATAAAGTAAAGTTTTGATCTTTTTCTGTATCATAATTTTTTTCAGTGAATTTTTTATCATCTCCTTCTTCAAAAATCATGAAGGGCGCTAACCGGTCAAGGTTAGTTTGAGTGAAACCGTAAGTTTTAAGCAGATCAGTTTCCCTATAAAACTTTCCTCCTTTTGATGTAAAGTTTACTATTCTTTGCGCAATGTTTTCCTGCAATCCCAAAGCTATCCATTCTTGTTTTGATGCAGTGTTCGGATTAAAATAAAACAAATCAATTTCGTTTAAACTGGTTGTACCTGATGCAAGCAAAGAGGAAGAATCAAAACCGGCAAGAATATTTCTTACAGCTATAAGTTCTTCATCAGAAATTTTTTCTTCCTTTTTAAATTTTGCAAACAACTGTGGAAGAGATAAAGCAAGAACCGAAATGAGGATCAAAGCAAATATTGCCCGACGTTGCGCAAAGCTAAAATCAAAATATTCACGGATGATCTTTCGGTAATTCAGATGAAAATTTTTGTGTAAGATACTGCTTTTAAAAAAAGAAAATGCTGAGGAGAAAATTTTCTCCGCAGCATTTTTAAGAATTCTTAAAAATTATTTTTTCTCCTCCTCCGGATTATTCTCATAATAAGAATCCGGCTCTGACTTCGGTGGTGTTTTCAGCACCTTCCAGAAAAAATAAATAGTCACCAGTGTTACTATGGTAACAGTTGGTATCATCATTAATAATGCTTCTTTGCTCATAGAAATCTCCCTTGTTTTATGCGTTTACGATATGCGATATACACTAAATATGCGATGCCCAGGAAAACCAGCAGGAGTAAAATTCTTGCTGCGTTTATATACAACAATTTTTCTTCAAGCTCTCCAGCTTTCAATGAATCACCTGCGGCAAATGCTGCTTCAATTTGTTGTTTCAACCCCGTATTTGTTATTTGCCGGATTATAGATCCGTTGTCTAACTCCCACCCATTTTTAAATGCACTCTGCCAATCATTTCCTTTTGGCGTAATGAGAGAGCCCAGGAATACGAACAATAGTAACAACGGGGTGACCCATTTAATGATAAACTTATAAAAAGAGGGTACACGGATATCACCGCCTGCATTGATCTCATTCCAACCTTTACCCATTCCAAATACCCATGCAAAAAGTATTATTTCCGCCAGCGCAAATACAACCAAAGAAACGGTTCCGGCCCAATAGTCATATTCATCAAATACCCCCTGGTGAAAAAATAACACTGTGGGCAAGCCGAGTATCAAAACAATTGCGCCAAAACTCCAGGCGCCTTTTTCCCGGTTCCATCCAAATTCGTCCCGCATAAATCCCATCCAGGGTGTTCCCATCGCAAGTGAAGAAGTGATACCTGCAAAAAACAGCAGCCCGAACCAGAATACCCCGCTGATGACTGCCAATACAGTTCCCCATTGTTCAAACAGGAAGGGTAATGTACGGAAACCAAGGCCAAGACCGCCGCTTTGCGTAAGTGCTATCACATTTTCAATGCCCAGGTACCCTACTGAAATTGGTATTATGATGGCGGCTCCTAGAACTACTTCTACAAATTCATTCATCCAGCCTGCACTCATTGCATTGAGGGCTATATCATCTTTTTTCCTGACATAAGAAGCATAACATTGTATTGACCCCATACCCACTGAAAGGGTAAAAAATATCTGCCCGGCGGCGGCAAGCCAGACTTTCGGGTTCCAAATGGTTGAAAAATCCGGCGTCCAGAGGAAATTTAAACCAACGCTGCCTCCGTTTACAGCGCCATGCTGCCCGCTTTGAAGGGTAATACCCATCACAGCTAAGAAAATCCCGAAAACAATTAAAAGCGGCATGCCGATCTTGGCTACTTTTTCCACCCCACCGCTTAACCCTCTCGACAAAATCCAGGTATTCAACAATAAACAAATCACCCAAAAAATAACCGGGGCAGGGTTACTACTCAACCAGTCAATCACACCTGTATGTTCAGGACCTGCGTTCACATAACTGTTAAAGTAGGAACTTACCTGCTCAGCAGAGTCGTTTCTAAAAGCTCCTGAAACAGAGTTCCAAACATAGTTGAGTGTCCAGCTTTCTAAGTAGCAATAATATGCTGCTACGGCAAGGTTTGTAAAGATGCCGAAAACACCAATGTATTTCCAGAACTTCCTTTTGTCCATTGAACCAAGAATAAAAGGTGTTGAGTGGTGTCCCCTTCCACCGCCAAAACGCCCGGAAGCCCATTCCACCCAAAGCAACGGAATACCCATGAGCAGGAAACATACAATGTAAGGGATAATGAAAGCCCCTCCTCCGTTTTGAATTGCCTGAACCGGGAACCGGAGGAAATTTCCAAGACCAACGGCATTACCGGCCATTGCAAGAATAAGCCCCACCCGTGAACCCCAAGCTTCTTTGTGTTGCGTCATAAACTCTTAGTGATTGTTTTTGCGGGTGTTAAAGTACAAATTTTTGCGATTTGCAAATGAGAAAGGTTGTTAAAGAATTATTTAGAGCAATGATACAATAACATCAAAGTGAATCTTGAACACATTCTGAATACAAAAACTTTCTTATCCTTCGTTTTTGCGGTCATCAGTCAATACCTTTGCCGCCTGATTTTTTTAACTGTATTATGAATTTTCTCTTCTATCTCGTTCCGGCACTGGGTTTCGCAGGAATAATTTACATGTTTTTCATCGCTTCCTGGGTAAATAAACAAAACCCTGGCAACGAAAAAATGCAGGGTATTGCTAAAAATATTTCGGATGGAGCTATGGCTTTTCTTAAAGCTGAATATTCCATTCTTGCCATTTATGTTTTAGTAACTGCAGGCTTGCTTGCATGGCTGGCGATGGGCTCAGAAAAGTCTGACCCCTTGGTAGCTGTGGCATTTATACTCGGCGCTGTGTTTTCCATGCTTGCCGGTTTTGTAGGGATGAAAATAGCCACCCGGGCAAATGTTCGGACCACAGAAGCCGCCAGAACCAGCCTGAGCAAGGCTTTGCGGGTATCTTTTGCCGGAGGAAGTGTTATGGGGTTGGGCGTTGCGGGATTGGCCATTATCGGTTTAGGTTCGTTATTTATTGCATTTTATTTTCTGTTTGTGAAAGGAGGGGATGTGAATGGAGAAGAGATGGAAGTTGCCCTTGAAGTATTAACAGGCTTTTCTCTCGGCGCCGAAAGTATCGCCTTGTTTGCAAGAGTTGGCGGGGGCATTTATACAAAAGCTGCTGATGTTGGGGCTGACTTAGTTGGAAAAGTAGAAGCGGGTATACCGGAAGATGATCCCCGGAACCCGGCTACTATAGCTGATAATGTGGGCGATAATGTTGGTGATGTTGCAGGCATGGGTGCCGATTTATTTGGAAGTTATGTTGCAACAGTTCTCGCCACAATGGTTCTCGGAAGAGAAATTGTTTCCCACGATGAATTTGGCGGCATGGCACCCGTATTGCTGCCAATGGTGATAGCAGGAGCAGGATTGATCTGCAGTATTATAGGAACATGGTTCGTTCGCATAAAAAAAGAAACCGGAAGTGTGCAGAATGCCCTCAACATGGGGAACTGGTTTAGCATCATCCTTACAGCCATTGCAAGTTATTTTATTGTTCTTTGGATATTTCCCTCCGGTGAATTAACAATGAATAGACCTGAAGCAAAACCTTTCACGGCAATGGGTGTGTATGCAAGCATTATTACAGGGCTGGTTGTTGGTACACTTATAAGTTTCTTCACTGAATTTTATACTTCCATGGGCAGAAGGCCTGTAAATGCCATCGTTGAACAATCGGGCACAGGCCATGCAACAAATATTATCGGCGGAATTTATATAGGTATGCAATCTACTTTACTTCCTATCCTTGTATTGGCTATAGGCATTGTAATGTCTTTTGTTTTTGCTGGGATTTACGGAGTTGCAATTGCTGCTGCCGGCATGATGGCTACAACAGCCATGCAGCTTGCTATTGATGCGTTCGGGCCGATCGCAGATAATGCAGGAGGCATTGCACAGATGAGTGAACTGCCGAAAGAAGTGAGGGGAAGAACGGATATTCTTGATGCAGTTGGAAATACGACAGCAGCAACCGGAAAAGGTTTCGCCATTGCATCAGCCGCTTTAACATCACTTGCATTATTTGCAGCATTTCTTGGAACTGCAAAAATCGATTCGATCAATCTTTATAAAGCGCCAGTGCTTGCAGGATTATTTGTGGGGGGAATGATCCCATTCTTGTTCTCTTCCATGGCAATTAAAGCCGTTGGAAAAGCAGCAATGAGCATGGTGCAGGAAGTTCGCCGCCAGTTCAGGGAAATTCCCGGCATCATGGAAGGCACCGGCAAACCTGAATATGACAAATGTGTTGCAATTTCTACCAAAGCCGCCTTGAGACAAATGATTTTACCCGGCATGATAGCCATCTTCACACCTGTTCTCATTGGTTTTGGTTTGAGGGGAGTTTTTGAAGATACTTCCTCAGCAGAAATATTGGGAGGTGTGCTTGCCGGAGTTACTGTTAGCGGTGTCCTGCTTGCCATTTTTCAAAGCAATGCCGGTGGCGCTTGGGACAATGCAAAAAAATCTTTCGAGAAAGGAGTTGAAATAGATGGTTCCACCCATTACAAAGGCAGCGAAGCACACAAAGCATCAGTTACAGGCGACACTGTGGGCGATCCTTTTAAAGATACATCAGGCCCGAGCATGAATATTCTTATTAAACTGATGAGTATTGTGAGTTTGATCATTGCTGCGTATTTGTAAATACAAGTAATCAGTCTTGTTGAATTTAGAATAGAGTTTCACTTATTCAAGGCTTTTAGAACGCCCTCTTTAAAATTCCTTCCTATCGGAATTTTTTTATCCCCTATTTCCACCTCGATTGTACTGAATGTTTGTACTTTATTTTTTGCTATGAGATAAGAACGATGGATGCGCAAGAAGTTTTCATCGGCTAAATAATTTTCCAGTTCACCGATCTGAAATTTTGTAACAATTGCTTTTGAGGGTGTTATAATTTTTACATACTCCTTTAAACTTTCTATGTATAAAATTTCATCAGCGAATACTTTTACAAATTTTTTATCAACGTTGAATAAATAATATTTTCTTTCCGTGTTTTGTACTGGAGGTAAAAGAGTTGAAGTTTCTGTTTTTAACTTATTCACTGCTGAAAGAAACCTGCTGAACTCGATCGGCTTTAATAAATAATCAACAATATTCAATTCGTATCCCTCTAGCGCAAACTGATGATAGGCAGTGGTAACAATTACCCGGGGCGGGTGTTTCAAGGTGCGCAAAAAATCAAAGCCCCTGATTTTTGGAAGATGCAGATCAAGGAACAACAGGTCAATTGTGTTTGCATGCAAATATTCCATTGCCGATAATGCATCCGTACATACTTTTTCCAATTGTAAAAACGGGATTTGTTTTACGTAATCCGTTAAAAGCTCTGCAGCCAGTGGCTCATCTTCAACTATTAAACAATGTATTTTTTGCATAACTATCTAAGTCAATCTTTAAATTCGTTTCAAATTCATGCTCCCTGTTTTGCAGTGAAAGATCATAACTTGTGTACAACAATGCAAGCTGTCTTTTAATATTTGAAAGCCCCAGTCCCGAAGTTTCAGCATTCACTTCCGGGTTCTTTGCATTCAGGATGCGCAAATGCAAGGTATTATTTCTTTCTGTTATATCACAAAGAATCGAAGCATATAAAGTTGTCTCACTAACCCCATGCTTGAAAGCATTTTCAACCAAAGGCAATAACAGTAAAGGAGTAATTTCAGCTGAAGTATTTTCAAGGTATTTTGTGAATTTTACTTCCAGTCTGTGATCATACCTTGTTTTTTCCAGCTCAATATAATCTTGAATCAGTTGTATTTCATCTTTTAAAAATATTTTTTCTTTCTTACATTCATACAACATGAAGCGCAATAATTTTGATAAACGCATCACTGTTTCGGCTGTCTCATCGCTCTTTTTTCTTGCCATCACATAAATGCCGTTTAAAATATTAAATAAGAAATGCGGGTTTGTTTGTGAGCGTAAAAAGATCAATTCTGATTCTGACTTTTCCCGCAGGTGTTGTTTTTCTTTCTCTGTAAATCTCAGCGCCTGCCTGAACATTTTGATCATGGATGCAAGCCCGACAACAGTGAATATATCCAGCGCTCTGTAAATATACCTCGGCACTTCCTGCAAAAATGTCTGCTGCGGAAAACTTGATGCCATGTTGATGTATCTGTATATCACTTCAAACAAAACAATTCTATACAGAAAAAGAAACATGAGGAAGATGAAAAACAATTCAATGCTGCGCAATACGAGGTTTTTCCTCTTTGTTATAACCGGCAAAAAACGATACATCACATAATAAGTAAACCCTGCTTTCACCGGCAACAACAAAAGTTCAGGCAGAAAACATTTAAGAATGCGTTCGCCAAGAGGTAAATCAAAATAAGAAGAATATAACAGGTAAACGTTCAGGTATGTCAGGATCAATA
>JBJXHH010000213.1:0-6456 GCA_046160675.1 Chitinophagales bacterium | reverse complement strand
GGCTTCTCAAAAAATTGATGTATCTTTACAATATTGTTGAGTTACTCGTTCTACAGGTACTAGTTATTCTTTTCGGAATTTTCTTCTACAGTTCAATCTGAAACTCAGTATTATTTAGTTAACAATTTAAAATTTTAAAAAATGAACATTTATGTTTCTGGGTTGAACTACAAACTCACTGATGATGATTTACGCCTATTGTTTGAACAATACGGTAAAGTAACATCTGCAAAAGTTATTATGGACAAATACTCAGGTCAGTCCCGGGGCTTCGGCTTTGTAGAAATGCCGGAAGATGGCCAAAAAGCTATTGACTCACTGCACCAAACTGAAGTACAGGGCAAAAAAATTGAGGTATCAGTTGCCCGTCCACAAACTGAAAGAAAGAGCTTCGACTCTAATAAGGGGTACGGAAATAAAAACCGCTGGTAATAATAAAACGAAATGAACGGGTTGTTTTCTACAACCTGTTTATTTTTTAAACCTGGCAAGCAGGTATTTGAAAAAAGGAGGAAAATCTTTGCATGGAATATCAGATCAAAAAAGATACAAATGGCATAAAAGAAATTGATTTTGGACCGGGTAGATCTGTGCAAGGTTTCTACCAACTTGCGCAAAAATTGGAAAACATTTTGGATATCCGGTTTCATACTAAACAAAATGATTTCAATACATTCACATGGCGCTATGCTTATATGAACGTACCTTTTGCTTTACATCATGACTGGTTTTCAGGCACTAAGATCAGTATAGAATCCATTCCTTCTGACAGGGAAGAGGAACAAGTACTGGAGGAAATGGCTGCCCTGATAAAACCATTTTGAAAAAAAGATCATGGAAAAAACAATCGGGTTACTAACCCGCACCGACTGGAATTCAAATAAATGGCAGGGTATGCCTTCGGAAGCTGATGTTTCTGCTTCTGAGTTTGCTGCACTTCAAAGCCCTGAACTCAGTTCATTATTATATGCACACTCTGTTCAGGATGAGGAAAAAGATACTGTGTACCAGGGATTCCTTCCGCAGCTAAACGGCGCTCTTGTAAATTCCAAAGTCAACACTTCAATCCAAATAGTTTTTATTGTTTCCAAGAATCCTGAAGATGGAGAAAGTTATATCACTGGGTTTTATGCTTTCCCGTTATTTGCAGAAGGGCGCAGGATTTCTCCTTATAATGCAGAACAGTTGTTACGTACGAATATTAAAACTGAAATGAAAAATATTCACCACCTGGAAAATTATGTAGATGTTAAAACTGTAGGGGGTGAAGCTGTTTTTTCAAAAAGGATTAAAGGCAAAAACGGGTTTGTATTTCTTACCAAAACTGAAACTGAAAAAGTATTTGATGCAATTTCAAGGCTAAATAAAGACGATAAAAGATTACATGCAATCAAATTCCGCCTTTTAAAAAGTTATTTATAAAGTAAAAACTGAAGGATTCCAGGTTATGCTTTCTTCACACTAACAGCATTTAATCCCCTGGGGCCTTTTTCCAGCTTAAACAGTACCCTGTCATTTTCTACAAGAGTTTCTTTTGTGCCGCTTGTATGCACAAAAATGCTGTTCCTCGTTTCTGTATCTTTTATAAAACCGTACCCTTTTTCTGAATTGAAATATGTTACAATTCCTTTCCGCTCAGTATCTGCATGATTTTTATCGCCCAGTTTAGGTGTATTTATTATCATATCTTCCACCCGTACCGGCTTTACTTGTGTAAGGTCAGGTTTTTCAGCAGTAATATTTCCGTATTCATCGGTATAGGCTATCATCTCATCAAGGCTTTTACCTTTATTGTTATTTGCCTTGCGCATCTCCATCTTCTTTGCTTTCTCTTCTTTCTTCTGCCGTCTTTTCTTTTCCCTGTCTTTTTTGGTCGATGTTTCCTGTCCTTTTCCCATGCAATAGTTTTCTAATTTTCATAAAGGTAGGGATTTCATTTTGTTTTGTTGTAAAAATCAGGTTTTAAACTCCATTACAGCGATACAAACCTTCTGTATTTACAATACTTTGTGCGGCCGAAGTTATTGGCGAAAGATTTTGGCGTTTTGCAAGGTGTGTGTATTATTTTTCTGCAAAAAAAAACAGCAGCCGATGCCTGCAAATTGAGAGGATGGTTGGAAACCCTTGTTAAATGTTTATTAAGTTTTAAGAACTTTTACAAAAAATACTAAGTTTGCCCTCAATGCAGGAGAAACAGACAACCGCCGTTTTACTCTTCACCCGCACAGTGGCGGAGGAGGCTGCAGTAAAAGATTTCAGCGGGCTGCATCACCAGAAAGCGAATGCGCATATTGCCAACAAGCTCATAAACCATGCTGCGCACATCGTTTCAGCAAGCGGGTTGCCATTTTTTATAACAGATTCAGCACACCAAACTGGAAATACCTTTGCTGAACGTTTTCTGTATGCAATTCAGGAAGTGTACGATAGTGGTTTTGAAAATGTGATTGCTATTGGTAATGATTGCCCCGCACTAACTGTTGCAGACATCCTTCATTCAAAAATTCAATTAGAGAAAAATATTTGCGTAATCGGCCCTGCAATAGACGGCGGTTTATATCTCATTGGGCTTCGCAAAAAGGATTTTCATGTTGATCCCTTTTTGCACCTTCCCTGGGAAACCAAAAATATTTCTGAAGCATTTGAAAATTATTTGCATGAAGTTTCAGCAACCATCTTTTCACTCATTTTAAAATCTGATATTGACGGGTATGCGGCAATAAAACAATTTGTTCATTCTTTCTTATCCCCGGCTGCTTTGCGTTTATTTATCCAATCCGTTCTGCAATCGATTACTGAAAAAATATCTTTGTACAAAAATTTACCGCAACACACACAGCTTCAACACATCTCTTCTCTAAGGGCTCCGCCTGTTTTCTAATCACATATTCCTCCCCAGTTAAAACACATGTATACGCCTTTTAGCGTATATACAAGTTTAGAATATATTTTAATTTTTCACTTATTAATAAAACAACAATCAAACAATGGAGCGTTCAACCTATTACGACCCGAAAGACCTTAAAAAATTCGGTACCATCAGCGACTGGGATGCTGAACTTGGAAAATCCTTTTTTGAGTATTACGGAAAAGTTTTTGCAGAAGGTGCATTAACGGCAAGAGAAAAATCATTGATCGCATTGGCAGTTGCCCATGCAATACAATGCCCATATTGCATTGATGCATATACAGAGGATACATTGGCGAAAGGATGTGATGAAGAACAAATGATGGAAGCAATTCATGTTGCAGCAGCCATCAGGGGCGGCGCATCGTTGGTGCATGGAACACAAATGATGAATAAGTTTAAGGAGCTGGCGATGTAGGAAATACAAATTTGTATTCGTAATAAATATTCTATAAATAAGAAAAAATGAAAACTCTAAAAAGCCTTCATGCGCAGCATCATAAACTGGCCGATAACGATTACCAGTTGAAAGTGCTTGAAACGCATGAAGTAGCAACTTCAGACTTTGAAAGGTTTGAACAGAAACTTGCCCAGGTAAGTTTGTTTCCGTTGAAGCCCAAGAAAGCAGAAATATTCCAGGTGAATGTTGGGTATATGTGTAATCAAACCTGTGCGCATTGCCATGTAGATGCAGGGCCTGACAGGAAAGAGATCATGACCAGGGAAACAATGCAATTGTGTTTAGATGCATTGGCGCAAACAGATATTCCGACTGTTGATCTTACTGGCGGCGCTCCGGAAATGAACCCGGACTTCAGGTGGTTTGTGGAAGAGATTTCAAAACTCGGCAGAAAAACAATGGTGCGTTGTAATCTCACCATCATCATGGCGAATAAAAAATATCATGACCTGCCGGAATTTTTTGCACAACATAAAGTGGAAGTAATTTCTTCATTGCCATTTTACAATAAATCAAGAACAGATGCGCAAAGGGGTGATGGAGTTTTTGAAGACAGTATTGCTGCACTTAAAAAACTGAATACAGTCGGTTACGGAAAACCTGGGACGGGTTTGATATTAAACCTTGTATATAATCCCAGCGGAGCATTTTTGCCCGGTGATCAAATAACTCTGGAAAATCAATTCAAGAAAGAATTAAAACGATTGTATGATATAGAGTTTAACTCTTTGTTCTGTATAACGAACATGCCCATTAGCAGGTTCCTGGATTATTTGATCGAGTCAGGCAATTATGAAAGTTATATGACGAAACTGATTGAAGCCTTCAACCCTGTAGCAGCAGCTGGGGTGATGTGCAGAAATACAATTTCCATTGGTTGGGACGGAAATATTTATGATTGTGATTTTAACCAGATGCTGGGCTTGAAAGTTAATCATGGAGCTCCCGATCATATAAAGAATTGGAATCTTGAAAAATTAAATGCACGGGAAATTGTAGTCAATCAACATTGTTACGGATGTACAGCGGGAAGCGGTTCTTCCTGCGGGGGAGCTGTTACCTGAAAAACGAGTGACTAAGAATCCTCTTACAGAAATAAATGAAAAACGCTTTAATCATCATGCTTAAAAATCCTGTAAAAGGGAAAGTAAAAACCCGTCTTGCCAAAGATGTTGGTGATGATAAAGCATTGGAGATTTATCTGAAACTTCTTGAACACACTAAAACTATTACAGCAAAAATTGTGGCAGATAAATTTATTTTTTATAGTGATGTAGTAGAAAGAAATGATTTGTTCGAAAACTCCTTTTATAAAAAATACACACAATGCAGCGGTGACCTGGGAGCAAGAATGGATTATGCATTCAGCATCCCATTTAAAAATGATTACAAAAATGTAGTGATGATCGGTGCTGATTGTTATGAACTACAACAAGAACATATTGATGTTGCATTTGAGAAACTGGCAGAAAATGATTTTGTTTTCGGCCCTGCAAATGACGGCGGTTATTATTTAATTGCGATGAAAAAATGGAATCGCTGGGTTTTTAAAAACAAACTTTGGAGCACAGAAAAATTATATGCAGAAACAAAACAGGAAATTATATCCAACAACGGAAAATTGTTTGAACTGGAAATGCTGAGTGATGTAGATACTGTTAAGGATCTGCACTCAATAAGCCAATTAGCTAATATGCTGATTAGACCAATGAAAGTACAAGAATAATTGAAATAACAAAACTCTTACTATCAAATCGTAAATTTCAAAATGGCGGCATTTATTATTTTAGTAGCAGCATGTTTTCTAGCTTACTCAAACGGGGCTAATGATAATTTTAAAGGCGTAGCCACATTATTTGGAAGCGGAACTACGAATTTTAAAAAAGCAATTAACTGGGGAACAATTACAACATTTGCAGGTTGTTTATTTGCTATATATGTTGCTCATGGTTTAATGAAAAATTTTTCAGGCAAGGGATTGATACCTGATGAAGCATTAAGTGATCCGGCACTTGCCATTGCTGTTGCACTGGGCGCTGCAAGCACTGTTTTTCTTGCAACAAAAATTGGTATCCCGGTTTCTACAACGCATGCAATTGTGGGTTCTTTAGTTGGTGCAGGTTACATGGCTGTAGGAAATGATCTGAATACTTCCATGCTTGCGGATACATTTTTTAAACCGCTTTTATTAAGCCCCCTTATTGCATGCGGTGCAAGTATTATCCTCTATTTTATTTTCAAACAAATACGCATTTTATTAAAAGTAAATAAAGAAACAGAAATTATATTTGAAAACCCGCATACATTGCAGTCGAATATTGCGGTGCCGCATATTTATGTAGAGCAAAAGCAAATAGAAACATATACAGGAAATGTAGTTGGAATTTCTGCGCAAAAAATTTTAGACGGCTTGCATTTTATTTCTGCCGGCGCTGTTGGCTTTGCAAGGGGAATGAACGATGCACCAAAAATTGCAGGACTATTATTATTAGTAAGTTTTTTAAATGTACCTTTTATGATCATTATCGTTGCAGTTATCATGGCGGTTGGCGGATTATTCAATGCAAAAAAAGTTGGTGAAACCATGAGTAAAAAAATCACTTACATGAATCCGGGACAGGGTTTCACTTCAAATTTAATTACAGCAGTTTTAGTTTGGAGTGCAAGCGCATTAGCATTACCTGTTTCAACAACGCATGTTTCCGTTGGTGGCATTTTCGGGATTGGCGTAGTGAATAAAAAGGCAGATTATAAAATGGTAGGGAAAATAGTGGGAAGCTGGGTGCTCACATTGCCAATAGCTGCAGTTTTTGCAGGTTCGCTGTTTTTTATATGTAGCAGGCTGATCTAGAGAACAAAATAGGTGGAATTATGCAAATATCTGTGAGGGAACAGATTATAAAGAAGAAGTAAGATAAAATAACATTACTTAATTTTTTTAAACAAATAAATCAGAAATAACTATGTATTTAGAAACAACAAAAAATGTATACAAAGAAGCAGCGGAAAATCCGCAGAAGGGATTATGCTGCACTACAACTCCTGTTTGGCAATTACCTGGTTTGGTAATTCCGCAAAAAATGCTGGA
>JBJXHH010000212.1:0-20442 GCA_046160675.1 Chitinophagales bacterium | reverse complement strand
ATGATGGCAACGGCATATACCGGAAAATATCCTGATGCGGTGGATGGTTTGATTGTTTGTGAGCCCGGAGGTTTAAAGTGGGATGATGTAGTGGAGTATGTTGTAAACTCACAAGATTTTAGTTTCTGGGGTGAAATACTGAATGACGCATTCTTTCTCGACCAGTTTCTTACAGGCGAGGAAAATGATCATGAAATCCTTGATTATAAATTCGGCTTGCTTGCTGCAGAAAATACAATTACAGATGAAACTACGTATGCTCCGGGTTCATTTTGGCGGCAGGGAGCAGTAGTAAACAGTACATTATTTCAACTTGCGCAGGAAAATAATCCTGATTTTTCTACAGGGATTGAAAATTATACAAAACCCGTTCTGTTTATTTACAGCGAATTGAACCTTGTCTATACAGATGCATGGGCTGAAAAAATTTCTTCTGTGTATCCTTCAGTTGAGTTGCATAAAATTCCCGGGGTAGGCCATGATATGATCTCCTTGGAAGAAGGCTGGAATATCACATTTCCCATTATGATTGAATATTTTGACTCATTATAAAAATTACTGAAAATGAAAAATAAGATCGTATTTCTTTTGCTGAGTTACATTGTTGTGTCAGCATCTTTTACTCAAACTTTTAACTGGGCAGCTTTATCTGAAGAAAATAAAAACTCTGTGTACGTTGACGCAGGATTGGAGTTCGGCATGATTGCAAGGGCGGGGTACAGCCATTCATTAAACTTGTTCTTTCCCGTTATTGCGCATGTAGATGTTACTGTTCCTTCAGGCGAATACCTGTTTGATGATCTCAAAACGGAAATCGGCGGAAATATCCGTCTGGTTTCTTACAACAACTTTCAATTCAGCGGAAAAGTGAACGGCGTTTTCAGAAAATATGACGGGAGTTTTGTGCGTATCACCAACTTCGGCTGTGATGCTTCAGGCATTATCGGGTATTACAGGCCTAAGTGGTTTGCTGCAGGAGAGTTTGGTTTTGACAAAGCGATAGTTTCGCATTTTAAACATACAGATGCATATCTTGGAAATTATGCTGATGCTGTTGATGGCTGGTATGAACCTGATGCAGGCGGAAATTATTACTACGGTTTGCAAGCCGGGCTGAACTTTAAGCAAAGTGCCATAACCATGAATACAGGTATGATAAAAACAGAGAAGTTTGTATCAACCCCACTCTTGCCCTTTTATTTTTCTTTGGGGTATGGGTTCAGTTTCTGAAATCATTGAAGGGTTTCTTTATCAACCAGTTTTTCCCGGTTGATAAAGAAAACTTGACGGCCTCAGAACAATGTCAAATTCTGTTTTGCGAATGTGTAAGGTTTAACAACTTCATACTTTGTAAAGTTGCTGGCTGAAACAAGTTTTCTTAAAACAATATTTTCGCACTGGAAGTTGCCTGAAAACTTTTTGTTGTGAAAGTATTTTGTAGCTGTTTTGTACATATCTTCAGAAAGTGTCCTTGCAATAGTAATATGCGGGCTTTTTCCGGATTCAAAATTTACTTCTTCATCATATTTTCCATGTTTCAGTTCTGCTGAAAGTTTTTTGCGCAGTTGAGTGATGAGGTTTGTTGATCGTTCTTCCAATGCAACATAGATGGTTTTGTTCCAGTAAAACTCACTAAAATCTTTGCAGGAGATCATGAAAGCTTCAACAGTGTTACAAACCAGTTGAATTTTCCTGTCATAAAGCTGTAACTTGTTTTCATCAGCATCAAATTCGAACAGTGTGATTTGCGGCTCAGAAGAAGAGGCGGAATAAATGCCGATGATGTTTTTTAATTCATTCTTTATTTTTATAACATCAACCTTCACATGACCTGAAGGCATTATTGCCACTGAGTATTTTTCAGCCATCACATTTCACTGTTTTATAAATTCATAAGGCAAATAATCAATAAAACTATTTACAGTTACTGTTACTGACTTTACATTCCCGTTTTCCATTTTAAAAGGGATCTCTTTCACTCCCCAGTTAATAGGGTAGTAAGTGCAGAGGAAAGAACTATCACTAAGTGGAACAAGTTTACCAGTAAGTTGAGGATGATGAGCGAAATACATTTTTAAGGCTCCCTTTTCCAGTTTAATTTCCATTTCACCATACACTGCATCCTTATATGTACCGGAAAATTTTTTCAGGTCTATTTCGGATTTGAATGATTGGGTCTGCTTATGCCATTCATCTCTTTTTTTATTTTCATTTGTAGTATTCCGCTCATAAAAAGTATAAAATATTTCACTCATATTCCTGTAAGGCATTTCAAAGTACGATTCAATTACCTGGTAGAGTGCAGCAAGAAAAAAGTAGTTAGCATCTGTATTTGTAAGTATGGCTATACCCAACTTTTCTTCCGGTATAAAACATACACTAGTAACAAAACCATCGGCTCCGCCTGTGTGCCAAATCATTTCTCTGCCATTGTAGTCATTCATTTGTATGCCTAATCCGTAGAGTTCAAAATGTTTGCTGGGGAATAATGTAGAATTGACAGAGCCTTCAATAGAACGAGGCTTCCGTGTTTCTTGTATCACTTCTGCTGGAAAAACTTGTTGCCCATTGTACCTGCCTGAATTGAGTTGCACTTGCATCCAGTGTGTAAGATCATTTGTACAGGAGTTAATGGATGCACATGGGCCGATGTTATCAATATTATCATAACCTAATTCAACCAATTTGTTTTGAAACATGGTGTAGGGTTTACAGGCATTCTTGTCATTTACAATTTTTGCATGTGTTGTAGAAGACCTTGTCATTTCCAGAGGGTTGAAAAAATGATGTTGAATATAATCATCCCAGGTGGTATCTGTTACTGCATGAAGTACTTCTCCGGCCACAACAAAACCGGCATTGCAATAACCCCAAGTATCCCGGAACTGGTGCATAGGTTTGTTTTTTGCTATGTTCTGAATGATTTCTTTTCTTGAAACATTATTGTACCAGTTATAAAAATCTCCTTGAAATGTTTCAAAACCTAAGCGATGAGAAAGTACATCTTCAATTGTTACCATTTGTGTAAGTGTATCATTGTACATTCTGAAGTAGGGTAGATGGCTTATCACTTTATCCTCCAATGATAACCTTCCCTGGTGATGTAATAATGCTAAAGAAGTACCAGTGAAAATTTTCGTATTGCTGGCTATCATGAACAAAGTATTTTCATTTACCGGTTGCTTTGTATCAAGATCAGTTACACCGTAGCCTTTCGACACAATAACTTGATCATCTTTCACAATTGCAATGGCAATCCCGGGAATGTTCCACCGCTGCATTTCCCGCTGCACATAATTGTCAAGGCTGTCTGATATGAAAGAGGGCTGTTGTGCAAATGCGTACATTACAAGCACATAGGCAAATAGAAGCAGAAAGAGTTTACGTTTCATTTTGTAAAAAATTTATTTCCTGTATTACAAATCAGATCAAAAATGCTAAGGTTTGCATGAAAGGGAAACCTGTCGCTGAATACCTGGGAATAAGCGCTGGTTGAAGGCAAAGCTGAATTTTCTTTTTTTGGAGATATCATTGTTCTGTAATCATCAAACCCTGCGGCTCCGGGTTTAATATAATCTTCTGTAAAAGTAATTTCTTTTTGTATGCCAAGTATTTTAAAAATACATTTTAACAATTCATAGTTGAAGTAAAAGAGTTTTTCATGCTTGGTGTGATAAAAGGGATAAAAAATGTCTTCATAATATTCAAAATAAGGTGAACGCCTGTAAGCAGAACAAAGAGAAAGCCAGTGATCTTTCTGCCAATGCGTTTCATAAGAAATGGAGACATCTTCCATAGCAGAATGCTGGTGTTTTCCTTTGAGAAGGGGTATGCTCAGGCGTTGCAAACCGTTGGGTCCAAGAATATGACAACGGTTTCGGTAACTTCCTTTCACATAGTGTTCCTTCACATCCAGGTAAATTTTCTCATATTGTTGAATCAGTTGTATCCAGGGGATGGCTGGTAAATACTGGAGTTCTATAAGAAGGGCGTTTTTTTTTGACACAGTTGTGAAATATTCAAAGCGAAAGTAAGAAGCTCTTGTTGTATTTTTATAGTTCAATTCATGGTTTATGAAAAAGGGAATTCTTTTTTTTCTGCTTTTTTGCCTTGTTGCAAACAACATTTTTTCGCAAGTGCTAAAAACAAATGTAGCAGCCCGGAACTGTGTGTTTTATCATCCCGAGGAAGGGAACTATGTAGAGGTATATCTTACGATTGCAGCAAATGTATTGTCATTTCAGAAAGAAAAGGATTTTACATATAAAGCTGCCGTTGAGGTGCAGATAGTTATCATGGATGGAAATGAAGTGGCTAGTTTTGACAAATACATTTTAAATACGCCGGCTATTACAGATACATCATCTGTAAACTTCAGCATTCTGGAACAAAAAAGGTTAAATATGCCCGAAAAAGCTGCAAGTATTGAAATAAGCATATCAGATGTAAATGACCCTGAAAATACTTTTACTCATACTGAGGCTCTAATTCCTGTAGAGGCAAATGGTATTCAGATTTCCGACATACAATTTGTTGAAAGTTATAAACCTGGAAACGGGCAAAATGCTTTTACCAAGAACGGGATAGAATTGCAGCCTTATCCTATGAATTTTTTCTCTTCCTCAAGTAATAAAATCATTTTTTATGGCGAAGTATATCGCACCGAATCTAACCTTGAGGATGAACAGTTCCTTGTAAACTTTTCTATCAAACCTGCAGACAATGATGGACAAGAAACAAAATTTTTTCAATATGCGAAATTTACAAAAGCCCCTGCAGTTTCTTTCCTCAGGGAATTTGACATTGAAGACCTGCCCAGTGGAAATTATAACCTTGTAGTGGAAGTACGCAACAAGAAAAATGAACTGCTTGTACAGAAAAAAACATTTATTCAAAGGGCGAAAAAGGGAGCTGTGAATTATTATGAGAACATTGCGATGATTAATACTGGAGGAACATTTGTAGATGATTATTCTGAAGAACAACTGGATTATTTTTTAGATGTGATACGCCCTAAAGCAAATATTGAAGAAACAAACCTCATCGAATCTTTATCAGGAAGAGTAGAACCTGACATGAAGAAAAAATTTCTGTATAATTTCTGGCTGCAAAGAAACGTAGCTGACCCGCACAATACTTTTTTAGCATACCTGCAGGAAGTAAAAAAGGCCAATGAAAGTTTTGGAACTCCAAGTAAAGCAGGTTATAAGACAGACAGGGGAAGGGTGTATTTACAGTATGGACAACCATATGACAGAGTGGTTTCTACCAATGAGCCTGGAGCCTACCCTTATGAAATCTGGTTTTATGACCGATTGCCGGACAAACAAACCCAGATAGGATTTGCATTTTATGAACCCTCTCTGGTTACGAATGATTATTTTCTGATTCATTCTAATGCAAGAGGAGAATTGCAGGATTACCGCTGGAAAATAAAAATTTATGAAAATGTAGCATCGCCACAGGAGTTACATGACTACGATAATACGGAAGTAGGCGATACAATTGGGGGCCATAGGGCAATTGATGTATATAATTTTTGAGAATAATCCTACAGTCAAAAATGCGTTTTGGGTTTGATAGCCATAAATAATACATTTTTGAAATGGTCTATATTTGCCCGAAATGGAAACGGAGGATTTGCTTCAAAAGCCGCTCGTTGCAGTTGTGATACTGAGCTGGAATGGCAAACATTTTTTAGAGAAATTTCTTCCTTCGGTTTTACACTCTTCTTACAAGCCCCTAGACATATATGTTGCAGATAATGCTTCCACTGACGACACTCATACATTTTTAGCACAACAGTACCCCTCTATCAAATGTATTCGTATTCCGAAAAATGAAGGATTTGCAAAAGGATATAATATAGCCTTACAGCAGGTACATGCAGACTATGCAGTTTTGCTAAACCAGGATGTTCAAGTAACTGAGCATTGGATTGAACCTTTGGTAGAAATGATGCAAAGCAATGAATATATAGCCGCATGCCAACCAAAAATAAAAGCCTATGATGACAAAACAATGTTTGAACATGCAGGCGCTGCAGGTGGATATATAGATATGTTCGGTTATCCATTTTGTAAAGGGCGTTTATTTAAGTTGCAGGAAAAGGATGAGGGGCAATATGATAATGCGGAAGAAATTTTCTGGGCAAGCGGTGCGGCAATGTGTGTAAGGTTGGATTTGTATAAAAGGTATAAAGGCTTTGATGAATCTTTTTTTGCGCACATGGAGGAAATAGATTTGTGCTGGAGGTGGAAAAAGGCGGGGTATAAGATCATGTATGCTCCGCAATCAGAGGTGTATCATGTAGGTGGAGGAAGTTTACAAAAAGACAACCCGAAAAAAATTTACCTGAATTTCAGGAATAACCTTTTTATGCTCTGCAAGAATCTTGAGTTATATGAAGTTATCTGGAAACTGCCTTTTCGGTTTTTTATCCTGGATACTATTGCATTTTTTAAGGCAGTATTTGAAAGGAAGTGGGGCGAGGCGAGAGCTATTTTCCGGTCTGATGTGTCTTTTATCCTTGCAATACCGTTCCTGGTTAAAAAAAGGGTTGAAACTTTTGTAATCTTTTGGAAACATCGTATTGATCCTTCCAGGGTGAAGGAAAAAGGTTACTACGGAAAAAGTCTAGTGTGGCAATTTTTTGTGAGAAAGAAAAGAAAGTTCACTGAATTATAAGAAACCCGTTTAGCGCAAGAGGGTAACTGTTCCTTTCCTCGATTGAATACCCCCATCTCCTGCTACATAATAAGATACTAAGTAAAAGAAAGATCCTTCAGGGCAATTGATTCCCCTGTGCCTACCATCCCAGGCAGAAGCTCCGTTCTCTGCTTCAAAAACAATCTGCCCGTACCGATTGAGAATAATAAAATTTTCAACGAATACATCACTTGCAACAAATATCCTGAATTGATCATTCATCCCGTCATTATTGGGTGAAAATGCGTTTGGGATGATAATTTTCTCCTCAGATGTTGTTGGGTTGCTCTCAGATTGTGCGTATATTCTTTCGCATGAAAACAAAATATAAACAAAGAAAGAAAGCCAGGTGAAGAGTTTTGTTGTAGATGTAAACTTCATTCAAATTCCGAAGTTACTTTTTTTCCAGGAAATATTCAATAGCCAGTGAATATCCCCGTAAACCAAGGCCCGCAATCAAACCTTTACATTTTGCCGTGAGAACATCTTTATGCCTGAATTCCTCCCTGGCAAATGTATTAGAGATGTGAACTTCCACTACAGGTGTTTTAACAGCGCTGATTGCGTCAGCAATAGAGATAGAAGTATGAGAATAGCCACCTGCGTTTAAAATGATTCCATCAAATAAAAAACCTGTTTCTTGTATTTTATCAATAATGCTCCCCTCAATGTTGCTTTGAAAATAATGAAGGTCAACAGTCGGATATTTTGCTCTAAGGAGTGTAAAATAATCTTCAAAAGATTCGCTCCCGTATATTTCCGGCTCACGGGTTCCTAATAAATTCAGGTTAGGTCCATTTATAATAATAATCTTCATAAGCGTACAAAATTAAGATTATTCACAACTTGCTACTAAAAACAAAATATGAATGGTTAGTGAAAGATGTAATTTTTCGATATGAATTGGGATTCTGCTAGAAAAGAATTTAAAAGTTATCTACAACTAGAGAAGTCCCTTTCAGTTAATTCTGTAGACGCATATTTACATGACCTGGACAAACTCATTCATTTCCTTACTTTGAAAGAGTATACAGTAAGACCTGATGCTATTGAAAGAAAACACCTTGAAGAGTTTATTTATTATCTACATAGAACCGGTATGAACGACAGGAGCCAGGCGAGAATTATATCGGGTATCAGGGCATTCTATAAATATTTACTCATCGAAGACCTGATTGATAATGATCCTTCTCAATTACTTGACCTTCCTAAGTTGAGCAGAAAACTTCCTGACACTTTAAGCTTTGAGGAAGTTGAAGCAATGATCACGGCAATTGACCTCGGAACACCAGAAGGGGCAAGGAACAGGGCTATGCTTGAAACTCTTTACAGTTGTGGTTTGCGTGTGAGTGAATTGGTAGAACTCAGGATTTCAAACTTGTATTTAGATGTTGGTTTTGTGAAAGTGCAGGGGAAGGGAAATAAAGAACGCTTAGTGCCAATTGGCAGCAGCGCAATAAAATATATTGAGATATATTTAAAAAACATTCGTTCTCTTATAAACATTAAAAAGGGATTTGAAGATCATGTTTTCTTAAATAAACGAGGCACAAAACTTTCTCGTGTCATGGTATTTCTCATCATCAAACAAATTGCGGAAAGACTGGGCATACATAAAACAATTTCACCTCATACTTTTCGGCATTCTTTTGCAACTCATCTTATTGAAGGCGGCGCTGACCTAAGGGCGGTGCAGGAAATGCTGGGGCATGAAAGCATTACAACGACTGAAATTTATACGCATATTGACCGGGAGTTTTTGAGGGCAACAATGATTCAATATCACCCGAGATTTAATGAATGATGAAAAAAATAACGGAAATACAGCACTGATAAGAATGAAAAAATGCCAAAAAGTGTTTTCCATTTTTGGCATTTTGGAATGCAACATTTCGTATTTTCAATGTGCCCGGGACAAGATTCGAACCTGCACACCCTTGCGGGCGCCAGCCCCTCAAGCTGGTGCGTCTACCAGTTTCGCCACCCGGGCTTGATAGAAGTTGCAAAGTTAGTCATCAGGAAGAATTCGACCAAGCATGAAATCAGGTTGCTGTTATTTTATCACAATCAAAGGTGCTGAAGTAATTTCAGCAGAGGATTGTAATACTACTCTATAAACGCCTGCCGGTAATGATGATATGTCTAAAGTTTTAATTCCTTTAGAATCATCAACCATCTGATCCTCTAAAATACTTTTGCCGGATACGTCAATAATTTTTAAAGCGGCAGATGCTCCTTCTGCAATATTATACTGTACATAACAAAACCCTTTCGCCGGGTTAGGGAATATTCGCAGTGATTGATTTTCTTGTTTTATGTCTTCAGCATCTACATAATTCCCGACGATAAATTGATGATAGATAAGCCCACCAAAATCAGCCTCAAAATCTTTGATAGTGCTTGGCGGGTCAATGTTTTTGAATTTAAACCATCCGTTTCCATCAGAATTCGCCCACCAGGAAAGTCCGTCGTCTCCACCATCATATAAATATAATTCATAGCAGCCATCTGCAAGATGCAGAGTGTCTTTATAAGTTGTGCTTTCTTCAAAAGAAGTACGTTCAAGAATTATGTTGCCAGCTGCATCGTATAAGTACAGGTCATTCTCGTTAGGTTTCAAGTTTGTGCGCATTTCCATTACAAAATCAGCAGGATGTACCGGCGGCATTTTCATCTTGCTTTTCATATAGTTATTGTAACTATATTCATCACTTCCCCCGTTCGGGTTGCTGATAGTTACTTCAAATTCTGTTGCAGATGATGTCCAGGGAAAATCAGGAAGCGCTATTTCTTCTGTTTCAAGGAAATCAAGATCTCCCACCCAGTTGTAATATGCTTTATCAAAATCTTTAATGCCGAATTCAATTGTAAGAGAAGTAAGAGGGGTAGTCCCGTTATTTTTTATTTTGATAATAGGATTATTGCAAATTGGATTTTTCCTGCCATGCATATCATTGTCGCTTGGTGAAATAATATCCTCCAAAGCAGCGTCGATCAAAAATGCCGGGGCATCATAAGTGATAAGTTGTACTTCTGTTTGATAGTATGGTACTGAACCGCCACCATTCCATGTGTAAGATTCTGCATCATAATCAAGTGTTACTTCATTACCTGGAGTTACATAGGGCGTTAGTTCAAAACTATAAGTTTCTACTTCTGCTCCCGGGCACCAATTCGTTCTGTTATACACCCAGGTTCCGCCCTGCGGGTACACAGGATTGAGAGCACAGTTATCCCGCCAAACTTCTTTATCCCATTGCTGTACTCCATCTACATATATGTAGTGGTCTTTTTTACAGAACTCGGCACAATTTGCTGTTCCGCCAAAACCATGGCCGGTCACTCTCACTTTAATGGAGGAGTTTTCTGCATTTGCAGGAATTGTGATTGTTCTATCAGGTGTTTGATCGTCGTAAGAGGGAGTTAAGCCATAGCTGAATCCGCCATTCCATAGATTGGTAACAGAAGTTGGTTTTCTTGAAGGGGTTCCTTCAATAAAAATAAACTTCATATCTAATTCTTCCTGCCAGTTTCCTGCACTTAGGTGTACGCTATCTTGAAGTAAAGGGAGATAATCTGTAACATCATACGTCCATGTGAAGCCGTCACCAAGATCCAATCCAATTCCATAAGGGGTTATGTATCTTGCGATTTCAAAACGATTGATTACTTCAAAAGGGGCTGAATAGTAGGGATAATCTTCATGATAGATAGTGTTTGTGGTTGAAACAAAAACGGAATCTTCAATATTACCTGCTGCGTCATAGGTATAGTAATAATAATTTCCCGGGTAAACTAACACAGTATCAATTCCCAAAGTAGGTTCTGCTGCATCAAAGGTGATGAGTGTGATTGGATCGTTATAAAGTGTATCAAATATAAGCACTGAATCAAGGTGTGAGATATAACTTCCCTGTTCGAACTTTACATTCGGGCGCAGATTGCTGAATTCAAAATTCCTGAACTGATCAGCTGCTTTATATAAATGTGTTGTTGCGCCAATCTTTGCTAATGGATCTCCGCTTGAAGAAATATCAGATTCATAAACGCCTTCTCCATCATTAAAATGATAATACAAAATAAGATCATCAGCAAAAGGATGTCCGGTATCCAGGTCTTTATACAAATAATTTTGAATGGTTATTGCATCCAGCTCAGCGTCCCAGACAGCAAACTCATCCATCCACCCTTCATAACTTGAAGAACCTCCCCAGTTCCCTTTTCCCAGCCAGAGCTTTGCAATATCCTCCATCAACCTCTCAGCTCCGCCTCCGCTATGCCACAGTACTCCATTTTTATAAATGTACATGTAACCGGTGGCTGCATTTTTTGTAAAAGCCCAATGCGTCCACCTGCCCTCATAATCAATAACTGATGCAGTCTTATAGATCCTGTCGTATCCGGCGTCATTGCCTGCATCCCAATAAACATTCTGATCGCCCCAGGGTGTGTGAGAGTTTAAAACACGGGCATACCCTTCCGTAACAGCTTCAAAACAAGTTCCGTTTTGCGGCTGCAGATCGGGATTACCGAAAGCCCAGAATGAAATGGTAACCTTCTCAGATAAACCACCCAAAGCATTTTCAATAGTTTGTGCATAATTGGGGTGAGTAAAATTGATATACCTGTCAGCACTGCCTGTAAATAATACGCTTTGAAAAGAAGTAGTATCGCAAATTGTGAGTACTGAACTACCTGCAGAAGAATTATCAAAAGTTATTTCTGCTACAATATTACTTGATCCATCCCATGTAAAAGGGGTTATGAATGCAAAAGGCTTCCAACCGGAAACTGATAGTTCTGTGTTTGCTTCATACATAGTACTGAATCCTGAAGTTTCATAATTATTTTGAGATAATGAGTCTAATGTGGAGTGTTTTAATTTGATAGTAAGATGCTTCAGTAATGCATCTCCGAAGTAAAGATTAAACTGCATCCCTGTAATATCGCCTGCACTTACACCAGCAGTAAGCAGTTCTTCAGCAGTAAATAAGAACTGAGTTTTTGAAATAGGTTGAACTGCATTAAATGGTTGTTCCTCATTCCAATAGCCATCCCCTAGCTGTGATGAAGAATAACTTAAAGTGTCATCATACACCATCAAATAATTCCAATAGGGAAGAAGAGTAAAAGTAGGTGTTACTGCATAACTGAAAGTATCCGGTGAGGTTCCGTTTGCTAAGAAGTTGGGATGATATAACAAAGTACTATCATAATTTCCAGTGTGCTCATAGAGGTAAGTGTAGGTAAGGTAATCCCATTCTCCGCAATCATAAGCCAGCCCTCCGGCGCCACCATCAACGCATCGCAATGTATATTGCATGAGTACTTTTTCAAAATCAATATCGGTTGAAGGGAAAGAGAACCATGCATCCTGTACTGAACCAAAAGTAAAGGTTTGAACAGTGATCGTATCGCCGGGGTCAGCAAATGATTTTAGTGAAACACAACAGCAAATGCCCAGGATTACAGGGAATATTATTTTCATGTTTAAAATATTTTTCTCAAAATTAATTGATGAGACTAATATTCTGTTTAAAAATTTTGTTTCACAAACGGTTCTTACGAAATGCCTATTTTTGCGCAGCCATGATTCAAGCAAGGGGCATTCATAAATCCTACGGAAACCTACATGTACTCAAAGGGGTTGACCTTACAGTACAAAAAGGTGAGATCATAAGTATTGTAGGTGCTTCGGGTGCTGGCAAGAGTACCCTCCTGCATATTATTGGAACGCTGGATAATGCTGACAAAGGGGATGTAAAAATTCAGGATGTTTCTATAAGCGGGTTATCTGAAAAAAAACTGGCTGAATTCAGAAATAAAAATATTGGTTTTGTATTTCAGTTTCACCATTTACTCCCTGAGTTTAATGCACTAGAAAATGTTTGTATCCCCGGTTTCATAAGCGGGAGAAATGATGAACAGGTGAAAGCAAAAGCTCAACAATTACTAGAAAGGATGGGTTTGAAAGATCGCTTGCAGCACAAGCCAAATGCACTTTCGGGAGGCGAGCAGCAAAGAGTAGCTGTAGCAAGAGCCCTCATGAATGAACCTACAGTAATACTTGCTGATGAGCCTTCAGGAAACCTGGATACAAATAATGCAAGGGAGTTGCATAAATTATTTTTCCAACTGCGGGATGAAACGAAACATACTTTCATTATTGTTACACATAATGAAGAACTTGCAAACATGGCCGACAGAAAACTGGAGATGAAAGACGGGATGATAATTTAGTTGTTTTCCTACTGTGAAAACTTTTATCAGGAGTAAAATTGATTTATTGTTATTCTCATATACATTGTATCACCTTACACCTATTTCCATTTACTTCTATCTTCCCTTAAACAAAATACAGGTATTTTTGATGCACAATTAGGATGAAGATTTTCGAATTCATATTTTACCTTGGTGTTATAACTATTGTGTTCACTTCCGGCTGGAAACTAGTGACCGCTGTGGTGATTTCTCTTCTTAAAGATGCAGGTATTCATAAGGACTATTCATTCCTATTTTTTAAAACTTTGGGGTATTATATACTTGTCTCACTTGCAGCTCTCAAAACAGTGGCGCAAATGGAAAATGCCTATAAGTTTACAAGTGTTGTTTATGCAATCTTGGGTACCTTCATAATCTATTCTACAATTGCATCAAATCTGGAACGCAACAGGTGGCGGGCAGTTTTGAATTACGAACAAAAACGCATACAGGTGATGCGATATGACGGTTACCTTCTGATGGCTTGTATTGTTTTATTCATACTAACGTTGCTGAAACCTGAACTTGCGGATTTGCCTCCTCATAACTGGCTTCTTGCAACGATAGATAAAATTTATAATACTCCAGTTTTAAAATGGGTGATTGGTTTTTTTGCTTTCTTTTATATGCTCAATATCATTTTCAGAGGCATCAAAGCAAGTGATGAAGTATTAAATAGTATTTTCAACCGGAAAGGGAGTAAAACCAAAAAACAAAACTCAGATCCCGACAAATATGATGATAATTTTTACACAGAATATGAAGAAGTGTTTGAGGACGAAAGGAAGCCTTCATGAAATAATGCTCAGCATTTTCCGTTAATTATCCATGCCGTTTAAAATGAAATGTATCTTCTTCATTTTTTTCCTGCATTCTGTTTCTCTTTTTTCTCAATCCGTGCAATGGGCAAGCACCGTAAAAAAATTTTCTACTGAAGCAAGCCGCACAAGGTATGCCGCAAAACAGGTTTTAGGAAAGCCTAGTGTTTTACCAGCCTGGGGCGAAAGTCCAACTGCTTGGGCTTCTGCAGAGATGGACAGCCCGAATGAAGAGTTCATTCATGTTGGTTTTCAAAAGCCTATGCAGATAAAACAAGTTGCAATTGGAGAAAGTCATAACCCCGGTGCAATACAGGAGGTGATCCTATTTTCCGATGCAGGTAAAAAATATTCTGTGTATAAAAATGATACAGTCAAACCAAAGTGGAGTACAGGAGGAAGAATGTTTCATATTATCTTACCGTTGACAGAATATAAAGTAGCAGAAGTAAAAGTTATTCTTACAACAAAAAAGATAGGTGGTTCAAATCAGATAGATTGTATCGGCATTTCAAATAGCGATGTTCCCGTAGAAGCAATTGTGAATGAAATACAATATGCAAAAGAAGTAGGTAAACCTGAAAACCTTGGCCCACAGGTGAATTCAAGATATGATGACATGCTTCCTATCATCTCGCCAGACGGCAAAACTTTGTACTTCGCAAGAAAACTGCATCCTGAAAATATAGGTGAAGATAAGAGAGACGATATCTGGTATGCAACACAGAAAAACGAGAGGTGGGAGGCGGCGAAACATTTTAACCAACCTTTGAATAATGAGCATCACAATTTCGTTTCCTGGATAAGCGCCGATGGAAATACAATATTTCTTGCAAATGATTATAAAAATCCTGCAGGCGGGCAACAAGTTTCCATTTCTCAGAAAAAAAATGAAGATTGGCAATTTCCTAAACGTCTACCGGTAGATGATATGTACAGTCGAAATGAATTTTCCTGTTACCATGCAAACACCGAAGGAACTGTGATGCTGATGGCGATTGAACGGGAAATTACTTTTGGCGACATGGACATTTATGTAAGTTTTAAAAGAAAGAACGGCAGTTGGACAGAGCCAAAAAACATCGGTAATGTGATAAATACTGCGGCAAGAGAAGGAAGTGTTTTTATAGCAGCTGATAACACAACAATTTATTTTTCATCAGAAGGGTTTAGCGGTTACGGGGGGTTTGACATGTATATGAGCAAAAGATTGGATGATACCTGGCTGAACTGGAGTGAACCCGTAAATCTTGGGAAAAAGATAAACTCAAAAGCTGATGATTTTTATTACACGATTCCGGCAAGCGGTGATTATGCATATTTTTCATCAAGGGAAAGTGAATATGGGAAATCTGATATTTATAGGATCAAATTACCGGAAGAAATACAACCCGACCCTGTTGCACTGATAAAAGGGAAGATCATTGATGCTGAAACTAAAGAACCAGTTCCAGTAGAAATTGAATTCGGGGCTTTACTCGGGGAAAATGAAAAGGGAACATCGCATGCTGATGAGGGAAATTATGAAATTGTTGTTCCGGCAAAAACCTATGGGATAACAATAGATAAAGAAGGATATTTCCCGGTTATGAGAGACCTTCAATATGACCCCACTATTGAAGAATTAGATTATGATGATTCAACACAAATAGAAGTCGACACAATAATCGAAGAAAAATATTCTGAACAAGAACAGGATATAGAGATTGTGCCGCTTAAAGAAGGGCAGATACTTTCACTCGACAATGTTTTCTTTGATGCAAACAGAGCTACTCTGAAAGAAATTTCAAAGACCCAACTGGATCAGATGTCGGCTTTTCTTGTAGAGAATAAAAATATTTATGTTGAGATCGGTGGGCACACAAATGGATTACCTGAAGATGATTTCTGCCAAAAGCTTAGTGACGCAAGGGCTGAGGCGGTTTCTGAATACTTTATAGACAAGGGGGTTTCTGCCGACCGGGTAACCTGGAAAGGGTACGGAAAAACAAAACCTGTTGCTGACAATATTACTGTTGAAGGAAGGAAGAAAAATCAGCGGGTCGAGTTAAAAGTTATAAAGGTGGAATGATAAGTATTTCAACTTATGTATTTTCGCAAATCTTAAAATAGCCTTTTGTTCAGGTTTTACGATTTCTAATTTTTATTAATATGATCAATTACATTTTTGCACTTACAACTCTGTTTATGAACCCTGCATCACCAAAACTCACTTATCATGTACGCATGGAAAATCCCTCAACACATTATCTGAATATTGAAATGCAAGTAGAGAATGTCACTGACGATGTGATTCAAATTAAAACTGCTGTTTGGACACCGGGTTCCTACCTCATCCGTGAATATTCAAAAAACATTGATGCAGTTGTTGCAAAAGGGAAGAACGGGAACAGTTTGCCAGTAAAAAAAATAGACAAAAACACCTGGGAAGTAACTTGCAGTAAAAAAGACTTTTCTGTCTTCTATGATACTTATTCCTTTGAAGAAAGTGTGCGTACAAGTTATGTTGATGATAAACATGCCAGCATAATCCCTGCTTCAGCTTTCATGTACCTGGCAAAGTATGATGTTGCATCTGTCATTCATTTTCATCCATTCAAAGGCTGGGAACAAATAAGCACAAGCCTTGAAATGGTGAATGGTAATAAATGGATTCGTTCAGCACCGAGTAAAGATATTTTGTTTGATAGCCCTGTGGAGATTGGCAATCATACAGTGATAACCTTTAACGCTGCAGGAGTAGAGCATGAACTTGCCATGTACGGGGAAGGTAATTACAACCTTGAAAAGATCAAAAATGATTGTATCAAAATCATTGAGGAGCAAACTGCCATGTGGGGCGAAAACCCATGTAAACGGTACGTTATCATCGTACAGAACTCACACAAAGGTGGTGGCGGGTTGGAACATCTCAATTCAACGAGTTTAATTACCCAGCGATTTAACTATGAACCGGAAAGCAGTTACAGAGGGTTTATCAGTTTATTTAGCCATGAATATTTTCATCTCTGGAATGTGAAGCGCCTGCGCCCTGCACCGCTCGGGCCATTTAATTATGACGCTGAAAACTATACAACATCACTTTGGATAGCAGAAGGATTCACTGCATATTATGATGACTTGTTTGTACGCAGGGCAGGGTTGATGCCGGTTAGTGATTACCTGACTATTGTTGAAAGCAACATTAACAGTACAAGAAACCGGCCCGGAGATAATGTACAAAGTGTTGCTGATGCAAGTTTTGATGCCTGGATAAAATATTATCGCAGCAATGAAAATTCAACAAATGCGCAAGTTGATTATTACACAAAGGGCGCTACGCTTGCTAATACTCTCGATCTTGAGATCTTACATAGAAGCAAAGGAAAACACAGCCTGGATGATGTGTTGAGATTTATGTATGATGAGTATTACAAAAAACAAAACAGGGCTTTTACTGAAGCTGAAATGAAAGCTGCAATTGAAAAATTTACGGGAACAGATATGACATGGTTTTATAATGATCATGTGTACGGTACAAAAGATATTGATTACAAAACATTCTTTGCTTATGCGGGTTTAAATTGTAGTGATGTGAATGAAGGTAATAAAGAGATTGACCTTGGAGCCACAATCAATGCTTCAAACACCATTTCAGCTGTGCGACGCAACAGCAGTGCAGAAAAGGAGGGCCTGAATGTGAATGATGAGATCTTAGCAATAAACAATTTTCGTTTTTCTAATAACCTGAACACATTTACTGCAGGCAAAAACGAAGGCGATACAATTGAAATAACAGTAAGCAGGAACGGCATGTTGCAAACATTTACAGTTGTTTTGGAATACAACAAAAAAACTAATTATCAGCTTACAATAAACAATGATGCTACTCCGGAACAAAAAGAAATTTACAAGAAGTGGCTGAAGACTGAGGAGTTTAAGTAAAAGTTTTTGAAAATTTTACTTGCGTAATTTATTTTGCTTACCCGTCATTCCCCTTTTACCACCGTCCTGCTATCACTTTGCGCCGTGGGTAAGATGGTTATTTCTTCAAGGTTCACATGCGCAGGCCTTGTTGCTGCAAAGTAAATAATGTCAGCAATGTCCTCAGCTTTCAGGGGTGTAAATCCTTCATACACTTTCTTCGCTTTTTCAGCATCACCATGAAAACGGACAATGGAAAATTCAGTTTCTGCAAGCCCGGGAGAAATATTTGTCACTTTAATATTGTGTTGTAAGAGATCCATTCTTAACCCTTTACTCAGTGCTGTAACAGCATGTTTACTTGCACAATATACATTTCCCTGTGCATACACTTCCTGCCCCGCCAGCGAACTTACATTGATTATATGCCCTCTTTTTCTTTCTATCATTCCCTCAACTAAAAATTTTGTTACATACATCAAACCTTTCAGATTTGTATCAATCATCTGTTCCCAATCTTCTATCAAACCATCCTGGAAAAATTCTCTGCCTGCTGCAAGCCCGGCATTGTTAATCAAAACATCTACCTGCCGCAAGTTTTCAGGCAAATCTTTGATTGCTTTTTCAACTTCCTCTTTTTCTCTCACATCAAAAACTGAGATATAAACTGAAGCATTGTATTTCTTCTCAAGTTCAGTTTTCAGTTCTCCCAGTTTTTCTTTTCTTCTTGCATTCACTATCACTGCGTAACCGTTTTCTGCAAACTTTTCAGCGCAAGCTCTCCCGAAACCTGAACTTGCACCTGTTATAAAAGCGATATTCATTTTTATAATTTATTATTTTTTACAGTTTCATCCAGAAATCAGCCCTGTTCGTCGAAAATTAACATACCTTAAGCGGGTAAAAATTGCCGGAGTAAGATATGCTGTGTTTCTTTGCACCGATTCTAAACTTTAATTCTCAAAACCTGTTATAGTTGCGGCTAAAATTATGAAAAACTCTATACTCCTATCATTCCTGATCCTTGTTCTGCAAAACCTTCATGCACAAACAATCATTAAAGGAAATGTTGTTACAAATAAAAAAGAAACTGTGCCGGGGGCAAATATTATCTTGCAGGATACATATGATGGAACTACCAGTGATGTTGATGGGAATTTTTCTTTTACTACAGAAGAAACCGGAAAACAAATTCTTGTAGTTTCCTTCATTGGGTATGAATCTTATGTTGATACACTTCAACTCAGCGGTGAAACGATTGAAAGAAATGTTGTTCTGAAAGAACAATTTAATGAGTTAAATGCTGTAGTAGTTACAGCAGGCGCATTTGAAGCAAGTGATGAAAAAAAAGCTGCAGTACTCCGCCCGCTGGATATTGTAACAACTGCCGGCGCCCAGGGCGATATGTACGGCGCATTGCAAACATTGCCTGGGGCCACACAAGTTGGGAATGATGATGGTTTGTATGTTCGGGGTGGGAGTGATTATGAAACAAAGACAATCATTGATGGACTGCCGGTACAAAATCCTTACTATAGTACAGTGCCTGATGTTCCTTCAAGAGGTAGATTTGCTCCGTTCCTTTTCAAAGGAACAGTTTTTTCTACAGGGGGATATTCTGCAGAGTACGGTCAAGCGATGTCATCAGCAATAATTTTAGAAACAGAGGAGTTTCCCGATTTTACTTCCAGCGGAATTTCTTTGTCGCCGATCTTTGCAGGTGGTTATCATGTACAGAAATTCAACGATGGTAAAACGGCCTTCGGCGGTGGGATGAATTATACCAACATTGGCTTGTATGATTTATTGTTTGAGCCGCAAACGTATGAGATCACTAAGAGTGTGCAGGCGGGTGATGCGAATATTTACTTCCGCCAGAAAACTGCAAACAACGGAATTATAAAGTTCTATGGACAATTAGAAGGAAGCGTTTTCGGCGTACGTTTTCCCGATGTTGACAGCCTTGCAGAAGGTGTGAAAGATGAAGTGAGCCTGCGCAGTAATTACCAGTACGCAAACATTTCTTACAAACAAATTTTGGGAGATAGCTGGACGATGTACCTTGCCGGGGGCTATAGTCACAGCGGCGACAGTACTTTGTTTGATGATTTGAATGTAAGCAATGGAGATGATGCTTTGCAAACAAAAGCTACTTTTAAGAACCAGGTTACTGAAAAAATAAGCTTCAAGTTCGGGGGCGAATATCAAATTCTTAACAATAAGCAATTCAATCCTTTTTCATCAGAATATGAAAAAGTGAAAGAAAACTATTCGGCAATTTTTGCTGAAAGTGATATTTTCATTACAAACGATCTTGCAGGAAGAGTTGGCTTACGAAGCGAACATTCTAACATTATTGATGAAACCAATCTTGCACCAAGGATATCATTAGCTTACAAAACCGGGAAGAACAGTCAGGTGAGTGTTGCTTATGGCGATTTTTATCAGACACCGCAGCCGGATTACTTGTACAACACTTTCCCCTACTATACACCGCCTACAAACCTTGGTTATGAAAAGGCAACACATTACATCGCAAATTACCAGGTACTGACTACTGACAGAACTTTTCGGGTTGAACTGTATTATAAGCAGTATGAAAACCTGCTGAGTGAAACGGAACTGCCTGTGAATGGAGAGATAGGTTTGGAAAATGGAGGAAGCGGATATGCCAGGGGAATTGATATTTTTTTCAGGGATAAAAAAACATTTGAGAACGTAGATTACTGGATCAGTTATTCATTCCTTGACA
>JBJXHH010000211.1:0-10927 GCA_046160675.1 Chitinophagales bacterium | reverse complement strand
CCGCACTGATAACTATCAATCCCTTTTCATAACAGCGCTGCAATACTTTCTTACATAACTCTGTGTCAGGTTTGTTGATATCACCATCGATAGATAACTCAAATGCCATCATAGCGCCTAAGCCCCGAACTTCAGAAATATTTTTTGGAAATTTATCTTTCAAATCATTAAATCTTTGTTTTAATACTTCGCCAACATGTTTTCCTTTTGCATTGAGATTAATTTTTTTCATATAATCAATTGTTGCACTCACTGCAACGCAACACAATGGGTTTCCTGCATAGGTACCTCCGATTGTACCGGCATTGATGTTATCTATTACACTTGTTTTCCCCATTACTGCTCCAATTGGCATACCACTGCCCATGCTTTTAGCCCATGTAGATAAATCAGGAATTACATTGTAATGATGAAAAGCTGCCCACTCACCTGTTCTTCCAAAACCTGTTTGCACTTCATCAAGTATCAAAAGAATTCCGTGCTCATCACATATCTTTCTTAACTCCCACATGTATTTTTCAGGCACAACATGAAATCCGCCTTCGCCCTGAACGGGTTCAAGGATAATAGCCGCCACATTATTCACAGGAATTTGTGTGTGAAAAAAGTTCTTCAATTTTTTGATATGATAATCAACCTTCGAATCATCATAAATATCATTTGTAGTTGGCGATTCACAACGATAAAGTTCCGGGGCGAAAGGCCCGATGCCGGTTTTATATCCCACTTTGCTAGTTAAAGAAGTTGCCATCAATGTTCTGCCATGAAATGCTTTTTCAAAACAAATGATAGCTGACCGTTTTGTTGCCTGCCTGGCAATCTTGACAGCATTTTCCACTGCCTCTGCACCACTATTTACAAACATCACTTTCGTGTCATCCCCGTGTGGTATTACTTCCACCATTTTTTCAGCAGCAGTCAAATACGCCTCATAAATGGAAACATTAAAACAAGTATGAATAAATTGATCCGCCTGGTTTTTTATTGCAGTAACAACAGGTTGAGGGCAATGCCCGGCATTAATTACGCCGATCCCACCTGCAAAATCAATAAACCTATTTCCGTCTGCATCTGTAATTGTTGCACCTTCAGCCACTGAAACACTCGAAGGATTAAAAATCCCCAAAGCATTCGGCACTAATTTTTTTCTTCTTTCGTAAAGCTCTCCTGTTTTTGAAATTGTATCAGTCATATCACTCATTTATACAAATTGTTTTTACGTTTACAAACTCTTTCATTCCATAATAACTTAATTCTCTTCCGTAACCCGATTTTTTTACACCGCCAAATGGTAATCCCGGGTCTGATTTTACCATCGCATTTATAAATACAGCTCCTGCATCGATCTTCCTTGCTAAATAATATGCTTTGTCAATATCTTTTGTGAAAAGTGTTGAGGCCAATCCGTAGCGGTGACTATTTGCAATAACAATTGCATCTTCTGCATCTTTTGCAGTTATTACCGAAGCTACAGGCCCGAACAATTCTTCATTATAAGCAGGCATTCCATCCTTCACACTTGCTATGATTGTAGGGCGGTAATTTGCATCTTCCCTTTTTGCCCCTGTAATAACCTCAGCGCCTTTTTGAATTGATATATTTTGTTGAAGTTCCAGTTCTCCGGCTGCTTTTTGTGAGGAAACAGGTCCCATCATGGTTGTTTCTAATAATTGGTTTCCCTGTTCTATTTTTTCAACTTCAGTTTTGAATGCTGCAAGAAAATCATTCTTTATCTTTTCTGTAACGATGAATCTTTTTGCTGCAATACAACTTTGCCCTGCGTTTTGCATACGACTCTTTGTTGCGGTTTTTGCTGCAGCAGGAATATCGGCATCCTCTAATACAATAAAAGCATCAGCACCACCTAATTCCATCACCGTTTTTTTTATGTGTTTGCCTGCGATGGATGCCACAGCACTTCCGGCTGCCTCACTTCCTGTCAATGTTACCCCCTGCACAATATTATGCTGAATGATCTTTTCTGACTGAACGGATTCAGCAATCAGAAATTGAAAAACATGTTCCGGAAAACCTGCCTCTATGAATGCCTCCTGCAAATGCAATCCGCATTGTGTAACATTTTTTGCATGCTTCAATAACCCAACATTTCCTGCCATGATGGTAGGTGCCGCAAACCGAATTACTTGCCAGAAGGGGAAATTCCACGGCATAACTGCAAACACTGCCCCAATAGGATCAAAAGCCACAAGGTTTTTCTTTGCATCACCTGCATGAATTTCATCTTTCAGAAATTCTTCAGAATGTTTCGCATAATACTCACAACATACGGCGCATTTTTCAATTTCTGCCTGCGATTCCCGCAATGTTTTTCCCATCTCAAGGGAGATGTTTTTGGAGTACGATTCTTTGTTTTTCCTTAAAACCTTTGCGAGGTTAATAAACAGGTCATTTCTAAAAGCAAGTTTAGTGTTTCGCCAATGCTGAAATGCATCAGCTGCATGATTTAAAGTAACTTCAATTTTCTGATCACTGAATACTTCAAATTCGTTCAGTAGCTCTTGATTAAATGGGTTAATAGATTGAAATTTTTTCATCACTCAGTTTTCAGTATCCAGGATTTTGTTGCAGACCTGCTGCATTCACCTCCCGTAATGGAATGGGGAAAACCGGTAAAACCCCTGCTCCTAAAATTTCTTCGGTTTTCCCAAAATGGGCAAGGTCAAAATACCTGTGCCCCTCAAAATTCAATTCAGCCCTCCTTTCATTCATAAGATCGGAAATGAACTCGTCCTCGTTTGCAGGGGTATATGCAAAAGACCCTCTTGTTGTAGCCAGCATGTTCAGATCATCAACTCCGCCGCCTGTAAACCCTTTTGCTTCCGCCCTGATCAAATACATTTCAGCAATACGAACGATAAAAGCACTGTTGTCCTGGAACACTTCTCCCCGGTATTTTTCTGTTCTGCCGTCAGGATCAATGCTGAGGTCATTCTCTGAAAAATTCAATAATGCCGCCCTTTGATCAATCGGGAAAGCGCCGAACAAAAGACTCATGTCTTCACTGGCTAGATATAACACTTCGGTTCTGAGTGCATCAGTTCTTGAGTAAGTATATGCATTATACAAACTTTTATCCTGCGCATTGAATAATAATTCAAAAACTGCTTCTGAAGATAGTTTTGTATTATAAATAACAGACACATCACTTACAAGAGAACTGTAACCGGCATCAATCACTTGTGTTGCAAAATCTTGAGCAAGCGTATAGTCTTTTTTATATTGATATACTCTCGCCAAAATTGCTTTAGCATTTGTTTGTGTGATGAACTGTGCGCCTTTATAACTTCCATCCCCAAGTCGCAGATCTTCATCACTTAACAGTTCAATTGCTGCAGTTAAATCGTTTATAATAGCCTCATAACTAATAGCAACCGTACCTCTTGATACTTGCACATCAGGAGCCAGTGAGGAGGTGACAACGGGAATTCCGTAAGTTGAATTGATATCCCAGTGCTCGCCGAACATGCGCAAAAGATCGAAATGCGCCATGGCACGGATAGCAAAAGTTTCTCCTTCAATATCGTTTCTCAATTCAATCGTGAGTAAAGGATCGTTGATGTTATCAATATTTTCCAATATCTGATTGGCATTATATATTGTGTTATAAATTGATATCCAGATATCCTCAACAATGAGATTTGATGAAGTCAATGATTTATTACCGAGTTCTTCCAATTCAGCATAATCAAATCCACCTACTGCGCCATTATCACTGTGCGCTTCTGTAGCGAGAACATAACTTGCCCCGTAGTAATTTGCGTTTTGCAACGAATTATACATTCCGATCCTTGCACTTTCTAAACTTGCAAAGTCGCTGAACATATCTTCACTTGCCACTTCAGTGATAGATTCCTGGGAAAGAAATTTTTCACAGGATGCAAACAGGATAATCATAAGAAAATACATTCCTGCTGATTTCGCAGTTATGTACAAGTCTCTTCCAATTCTATTTTTCAAAAGTATCATACAAATATTTTTATGAGTTTAAAATTTAAAATTAAATCCGGCTGTGAATGTTCTCGCAGAAGGATATGCTGCATAATCAACTCCTGCCGTTATCGGGTTATCGCCTCCGTTTGAACTTACTTCAGGATCAAAGCCGATGTATTTTGTGAAAGTGAAAGCATTCTGAACCTGCGCATACACCCTCACATTTTCATATCCTCTTTCTTTTTTGGGCGTTATCGTATAGCCTGCATTGATGGTTCTGACACGAAAATAGCTTGCATCTTCAACAGCCTGAGATGATACATTGTAAAAATTCAAATTCATGAGAGATGCCCTTGGGATATCAGTATTATCGCCCGGTTGCTGCCAGCGATCATCAATCACTGTTGCATTGTTTGCATAAACCTGGTATAAAATATACGCTTCATCCCAGCCTTCATCACTCCATCCGCCTGTTTGATAAGTTCCTCTTATCAAATTATAAATTTCATTCCCAACACTAAATGAAGTAGAAACTGCAAAATCCCAATTCTTACAATTCAAGTTAGTATTCAATCCGCCAAAAAAATCAGGTAATGCCTGCCCGATAATCTGTGCATCATCATCATCTATAATTCCATCTCCGTTCAAGTCTTCATAAATCGGGTCGCCTGTTTCAGGATCAACACCTGTAAATAAAACTCCCCAGAAACTTCCAAGCGGTTGCCCTTCAGCAAGAATATGTGTTGAAGAAAGATCACTATAAGCAGATATCAAAACTGAATCTGTACTCAGGTCAATGATCTCATTATTCAGGTAAGAAATATTAAAGCCGATGTTCCAGCTGAAATCATCCCTGTCAACTGCAAGGTAATCCATATAAAACTCAATTCCTGAATTTAAAACATCACCATAGTTTCTTGTAATAGTTCCAAAACCTGTAACGCCGGGAATAATATCTTCACTCAGCAGATCAGTTTTATGCCCGTTGTAATATTCAAATGAGCCCGAAAATTTTCCTTTATAGAATTCATAATCAAACCCAATGTTGAACATGGTGTTTGTCTGCCATTTTAAATTTTCATCTGCAAGGTTTCTTGGCGCCAAACCGGCTTGCCCGTTATAAGTTACGGGTTCATAAAATGAAATGTATTGAAAATCTCCGATCTCCTGATCGCCTGTAATTCCATAACTCAATCGGAGTTTTAAATCTGTGAGAAATTCATTTTCTGGAAAAAAATCCTCTTGTGTAATTCTCCACCCAATGCTTCCCGCAGGAAAAAAACCAAATTGATTGGAAGGAGAAAACCTTGATGAGCCATCAGCCCTTGCGCTTACTGAAAATAAATATTTGTCCATCAAATTGTAATTGGCCCTGCCAAGGAATGAAGCCAGTGCCCAACTGCTTCCGGCACTTGTTCCACCCGTAATAGTGGCTGCAGCACTTGATGTTTGCAAGCCGCTGCCGATGGGAAATCCCTGCCCACTAACGCTCAAATATTTTGATTGCGATTCCTGTAAGGTAAACCCGCCAACTAAATTCAGGATGTTATTTTCATTGATCTGTTTATCATAGGTAAGTATGTTTTCACCCAACCAAACTGTTTGCTGAAAACTTCCGTTCGTTGCCTTTCCACCAACGGGTTGAGCATCTGTTGTGAGAGGTGAAAAGAAAACATCATCAGTTAAATAGGTAAAATCTGTACTCCATGTTGTCCTAAATTTTAATTCAGGGCGTATTTTGTATTCAGCAAAAACACTTCCCAGCAAACGATAGCTAGTTGTGTAGGCGATAATTTCTTTGGCGCTTTTTACCGGGTTATCACTTAGCCAACTTACCTGGTAATTCTCAAACACAGCATAAGTTCCATCTTCATTATATACTGGCATCAGAGGGGAAGAACCAATGGCATTTGTAACAATTCCCGTGTACGTATTATCATTAAAACTCCTCCTGTTTCTTGAATAAGTAGGTGACAGGTTCATGCCGATTGTAAGTTTGTCACTGACTGTGTGATCTAAATTCAATCTTGTATTAAACCGTTTGTAAAATGATTCAATGACAATTCCCTCCTGGTCGAAATAACTTGTACCGATATAAAATTTTGTTTTATCACTTCCACCACTTGCAGAAAATTCGACATTATTTATGGGTGCTGTCCTGAAAATCTCATCCATCCAGTTTGTGTTCACTCCTGTATTCCAATAATCAGCGGGCAGGGCATTGGTCAACAATGCAGGATCAAAGTCATCTCCAAAAATTGTGGGATCAGCCTCATAAGCTGCAAGATCATTTGCCCTCGCCTCTTCTATTAGGGCCACCATCTCTTCGCTGCTTAAAAATTCAATATTATTCGCCACCTGCTGAAAGCCTGTGTAATAATTCAAGCTGAATTTTGTTATTCCGGCTGCGCCCCTTTTAGTTGTGATAAGAATTACTCCATTCGCCGCTCTTGCGCCATAGATGGAAGTAGCCGAAGCATCCTTTAAAATTTCTATACTTTCAATATCATCAGGGTTGATATCATTGATAGAAGAAATATTCTGTCCGTCGCCCACAGAATTTCCCTGTGTATCAAAACTTGTGTTGATGCCTGAATTACTTTCACTCAATAATGGAATTCCATCAACAACGTACAACGGATTGTTTTGCCCTCTTACACTCACAAGAAGACCCGCACCCGGCGTCCCTGAGGGATTTGTAACGTTTATGCCTGAAACTTTTCCTTGTATGCTTCCCGCAAGATTGCTGATAGGCTGATCTTTAAAACTTTCATTTTTTGCTGATGAAATACTGCCGGTAATGTCGCTTTTCTTTTGCGTTCCGTAACCTATTACGATAACATCAGCCAGCTCAGTACTTGAACGCATCACTACATTTATCTTATTGTTAGAGGAGGAAAAATTCATGCGCTGAGTTTCATAACCGACGAAAGAAAAAATCAAAACTCCTTCGTTTTTTGAACATACGAGCATATAATTTCCATCAATGTCTGTTACTGTGCCAGAAGTTTCATCGCCCTCTACTCTTACAACAGCGCCAATGATCAATTCTCCGTTTTCATCGGTTACATTCCCGGTGACTGTTGTTTGTGCTGAGAGATAAGAAGAAAACATACTTGCCATCATGAAGAGAAAAATACATCGGTGCATCTTTTTTTGCATAGCAGTTGATTTATTGGTTAGGTTTAGAAGTTTTGTCTGTTAATTTTTTTAAAAGATGAAGTTCGGGTTGTGCATATTTATACACTTTGAAATAAATATTAGTAGCGCTTTCATAAATGCCATCCATTTTGGTAACATGATTTGTCATAAGTTGCACAAGATGTTCATTATCCCGACACATAACATTTACTTCAAGATCAAAAGCACCCGTGGTCATTGCCAGGAAACTCACTTCAGGAAGTGATCCGATGGCATTAGCAACTGCTGCAACTTTATCAACCGGGCGAACTTTTATTAAAATCTGTGCATATACATTAAACCCAATCTTTTCGGGGTTTACCCTGCCGATAATTCTTAGGATATCATTTTCAATAAAAACATTGTATCGGTTGCGGATAGTGCCAACTGATACTTTGAGTTCATCAGCAATTTCAGTGAAGGATTTGCGCCCGTCTATTATCAATTGTTCAAGTATCTGATAGTCGAGATCGTCGAGTTGCAGCATAGGCTTAGGTCAAGTTTGGCGTAAATTTTAGCAGAATTTGCAGAAAAACAAAATTTTCAATAAAAAAAATTTAATATTCAGTCTGTTTTATAAAAATTATGCATTGCATTATAATTGATTTTTAATCAATTTACAATTAAAATAAGTTTTATTGAATCAACGTTTGTTGTTACTTAATTCAGTTCAATGCTTAAACTCATTCATATTTTTCTTTTAGGTTTTTCATTTGCTACCTCAATTACCTGCACGAAAAATTCCGCTAATACAATATCAAAAAATTAAAAGTTAAACCTGGATTCCATTAACAGTGTTCAATATTTGCGTTTAGTTTCAAAGTCGGAAGAAGCAAAAACATTTTGTTCGGAAAAAAAGTATAATACAGACTATTGCCTGCTCATTAACATGCAAAAACATTCGGGTTTATATAGGTTCTATGTCTGGGATTTTGCGAAAAATCATGCAGTTGACTCTGGTTTAGTTAGTCATGGTTGTTGCGATAATCTCTGGGCGGGTGACAAAACAAAAGAAAATGTGCAATTCAGCAATGTACCTGACAGTCATTGTTCCAGCTTAGGAAAATATAAAGTAGGAAAACGAGGCGTCAGCAGTTGGGGTATAAAAGTGAACTATCTGATTCACGGGCTGGAGGATACAAATGATAAAGCATTGGAACGTTCTATCGTGCTCCATAGTTGGGAAGCAATTACTGATGAAGAAATTTATCCAAAAGGTTCTGCAGAAAGCTGGGGCTGCCCAGCAGTTAGTAATGCTTTTATGAGTAGGCTTGATGAGCGCTTACAGAAAAGTGAAAAGAGTATGTTGCTTTGGATTTTTAACTGACAACCAAACAAAATTCGTTTTACTTTTGAAGCATGGGATACTTTAAAAGTTATGAAATACGGTGGGCGGATATTGACCCGAACAATCATGTTGTACATTCAAAGTATTATGAGTTTGGCGCAGCTGTGCGAATCAGTTATTTTATAGATCATGGTATTACCATGGAGGTGATGAGAGAAAATGGTTTCGGTCCCATTCTATTCAGGGAAGAATGTTTATTTAAAAAAGAGATCCGTTTTGGTGATACATTAACTATTGATATCCAGCTTTCAAAATCAAAAAAGGATTTTTCCCGATGGAGTATGCAACACAATTTATATATCAGAGAAAATTCTCTTGCGGCACAAATTTTTATTGATGGAGCATGGATAGATACTAAAAAAAGAAAGCTTGCATTCCTACCTGAGGGTCTATATCCGGCTTTTGAAAAGATGCCGAAAACTGAAAATTTTTCCTGGCTTTAGTATCAAACGGGAAACGTCACCAAAGCTTTTCTTACACTTTCCCTGAAATCTTTTCTATTGATGCCAAGCTCAACTTTTTCATGGTTGAAATACTGAATGATATTTTCAGTAGCCATATTCCCGGTAAGATCATCAGCAGCCATCGGACAACCACCAAAACCTTTAATGGCGCCGTCAAACCTTCGACAACCGTTTTTATATGCAGCATCAATCTTTTCTAGCCATGCGTCGGGAGTAGTATGCAGATGCGCCCCGAATTCTACATGCGGAAATTTTGGAATGAGATGCGAAAATAAATATGCAATGCTTTCGGGATCTGCAATGCCAATGGTATCAGCAAGTGAAATTATGTTGATCTTCATCTCCGCTAATTTTTCCACCCAGTGTTCAGCAATTTCCGCACTCCATGCATCACCATAGGGATTTCCGAAACCCATCGAAATGTACACAACAAGTTCTTTTCCTGCATCGTCACACAAATGTTTTATCTCCTCCACCCTTTCTACAGATTCAGCTATTGTAGAATTTACATTGCGCATTTGAAATGTTTCGGAAATAGAAAACGGGAAACCAAGATATTGTATTTGCGGATGCAGGCATGCATCTTCTGCGCCTCTTTTATTACCGACAATTGCAAGCAGTTTTGTTTTTGTGTTGGTAAGATCAAGATGTGATAACACTTCAGAAGTATCTGCCATCTGAGGTATTACTTTCGGCGAAACAAAACTTCCGAAGTCCAGGGTATCAAAACCAGCTTTTAAGAGTTGATTGATGTAAGCAATCTTTTTATCTGTGGGAATAAAATCATGAATGCCCTGCATGGCATCCCGTGGGCATTCTATAAGTTTTATATGTTGTTTGTAACTCAAGACCTTTCTATTACGCAAAGACGCAAAGGCGCCAGGAAATTATATTTTTAAACGACAACATTCACAATCTTACCCTTCACAATGATGACTTTTTTTGGCTGTTTCCCTTCAGTCCATTTCAAAACAGATTCAAGGGCAAGAATAGTTTTTTCTATCTCATCGTTCGGCATATCAAGCGGCAATTCAACTGTTGTTCTAGTTTTTCCATTCACTGAAACCGGGTAAGTAAAATTATTTTCAATTAGATACTTTTCCTCCACCTCCGGCCATGCAGCTTTATGTATGCTTCCTTTTTCCCCCATCATCTCCCAGAGTTCTTCTGTGATGAACGGCGCAAACGGAGCAAGTGTAACAAGCAACTTTCCAAGAATTTCCCTTTTGCTGCATTTCATTGCTGTGAGTTCATTCACACAGATCATATATGCGCTTACAGCAGTATTGAAAGAAAGTTTTTCAATATCCTCCCCTACTTTCTTAATTGTTTTATGCAGGAGTTTGAGTTCTTCAACAGTAGCTGCGTCATCAGTAACTTTCAATTTGCCAGCATCATCTACAAACAAACGCCAGAGTTTTCTCAAAAATCCCTGCACACCTGTAATACCTTTTGTATCCCAGGGTTTGCTGGCATCTAAAGGGCCGAGAAACATTTCATACATGCGGAAACAATCTGCGCCGTATTCATTAATCACTTCGTCGGGGTTTACAACGTTGTGTTTTGATTTAGACATTTTTTCGATTTCATATTCTACAACAATATATATTCTTCCTGCATCATCTATTTTCCAGTCAAATAAATTTGCATTATAAGCTACAGGAAAAAGAATTTTATAAGTATCATTTTCATTGAAAAATAAATCTTTATAAAACCTTAATTCACTTCCATGAAATTCAGTTGCTGAAAAAGGCAAACGGGTAATATAGGTTTTATTTGCGCCATCGTATACCTGGCCTGCAATAGTAACAGTATTATTCTTAAAATCTATATCATTAAATGATAGATGTTTTACATTTTGATTATCAATATTAAAACTTCGCACTTTAGGAGCAACTCCCTGTATCATCCCCTGATTAACCAATTTTTTATACGGCTCATCTTTAGGCACTAAACCAAGATCAAACAAAAATTTATTCCACAT
>JBJXHH010000210.1:0-43154 GCA_046160675.1 Chitinophagales bacterium | reverse complement strand
GTTTTATAACTCAATATTCTCCCAATATTCTTTTCCATAACCTACAAATATTTCTTCGCCGGCAGCGATCTTTCTCTTTGCTGTAATGAAAACCCTCTTGCCATAAGTAATATAGGTAGAATTGTTTTTGAATTTACCATGTTTGCCGGGACCTTTTGCATCGTTAGCATAAATAGCATAACAGTCTTTTTGTCCTTTCGCATCAATCACATGGTTCTTATCTACATAGAGTATATACCTGTTATTCAAAGCTTTATATTTCAATTCATCCCATCTCTTTATCTTCCCGAAGTATTCAACAATCTTTTGTCCCCTTTTGATCTCTTTTGTAGTAAATAAACCTTTACCCGCAGCAGGTATCTGCGACCTTTTAACAAGGAAATGTTTCTCTTCACTTCCCATTCTCTGATTTTTATATTTTTTTCTTTCCATCTTATTTTACTTTCTTAATTAGGGAGTATTCTCACCCTCTGCAAACTGTCTTACTGAAATTCTCACACATATTTTAATGCAATCCTACTTTACTTTTCAAAAAGAAGGCGGTTTTAACACCTTTATCTGTTTCTTTCTTCAAATACGAATGCAACTTACTTCTTTTATTAAGCTAGAAGGTTAAGAGATCTAGTAAGGTTTGATTCCAGCCCCTGCACTTAGTTCCATTCCGGTACCCTGCAAAAATATTTCCTTTATATCAAATCCCGCATTTCTACTATCATATAAAATATTTTGTTATCCCGTTTTATGCGCAAGGTAATAGAATTGGAGGCGGGGTTACTCAATAGGTGGTCTATTTCTGAAAGCTCCAAAGTAGTTACTTTTTGAAAATTAATTTCTTCAATTTCATCGCCGGGCAAAATGCCTATTTCTTCTGCCGGGGAACCCGGTTTTACAGTTCTTATAAGGAATTGAATATACTCCTCTCCTGTTGCAATCACTTCTACCCCTGTTCTGTCGTAAGGGAAATGCTGTCGTAATTTACCATTGGGTTTCATGTACATTATGCCCCCTGCATAATAAAAAACAACCGTAAACCTGTTGAGCAAAAAATTTCCAATACTCCCATTACGTTGCTCATTTACCTGCTTACTCCCTGTGCTTGAATATTCCGGGTAAGCAGTAACAATATCCTCAAAAACAAAATTGCTAAAACCAAACCTATATGTCCGGGCTATCTGCCCGGCAATCACACCGTTAAGCCCCACTCCTAATTCATCATTCATATTTTTTTCAGGAACAATTATTTGTTCATCTGAATATGTTTCCAGCGAAATAGGAAAACCGGCGCCTGTATCTATCAAAATATCTTCAAGCCTGATTATGGTATCGGGGTGATAAGCACAAAATCCTTGTAAGAAAGGCCTCTTGTTTTTTAAAGTTATCGGAACAGGCGTATACTTTTTATTGGGCTGAAATGTTATAGGGTTAAATACAGTCATTACTTGTGTTTGATAATTGAGGCGAACAATAAAGCTGTTAAAAAATTCATACCCTAATATCCCATGAATAGTGCAGCCGAGATATTCTGAAAGAAGAAATGGGTCTTCTTCAAATGCTGCCATGGTAAGAGGTAAACTCTCCATGTTTTTTACTCGTACAGTAACCTGATGTACGAGGAATGCCCGTTCACCGGTATTTTCACCGCTGCCGCTTATTATAACCTCCCTACCTTTCTGCAATTGCAGATCGTTTACAAGTTGAGGTTCAGTAATGATACAATTTCCGGCACCTGTGTCAAGTATAAAATTAAAAGGACCCTCTCCATTTAACCAAACCGGAATCACAATGATATTCCTATACAAGTCAAAAGTGTATTTGTGTTTTTCTGCATCATCTGTAAAGCGGAAAAAAGTCTGCGCCCAGATAATACCAAGCCAGAATAGCATACATAGGAAACAAATAATTTTTTTTATTGCCAATTGAAACTATTTCACTTCAAATGTGCAACATTGTAAACAAACCGGGAAATAATTTTAACAGTTTTTGCATTATGCTCAAATTACGCTAGTCTGCTCATGTTTATTTTGTAATCTTTTGCTTATGAATGGAAAGGATCACTTACCTGAAAAGGAAGAGGGTGATTGTAAAAATGAATTCGTCTTATTACAGTGATTCTAACAATAGGTAAATCAGGAGTGTAACCCTTTAGTTGTCAACTTGTCTTTCTCGGACTATATAATCTAAAGTGAATGATTTTCACTCACAAAACCTAGTTAAATGTTACCTGTTTTCCTTTCTTTTGCAAAATACAATGCTTAACATTACTGTTTCAACTTATTTGTGTGCAGTATTGTAAGATTATACTTCTGCTCGGGCTCACAGTTTACATACCAATTGCAGCTTATATGCAATCACAGCAGATTTTCGAAATTCCTGTGTTTGAATATGAGCCTGAGTTTACAATTCCACAGGGGGTGATTGCAATTGAATCCTCCACTTTTTTACTCCAAAAAAATACAGACCTTATTCTTACATCAATTTCTGTAGGAAGTCTTATCGCAGGTTTTTTGATTCTTGAAAATGACCCTGTAGAATTGGAAGAACTTGCCACTCTGAATAATGCAAGCATCCCCGCATTTGAAAATCACCTCATAAGTTTTGATACAATACAAGCATTGCGGGCTGAAAAATTGAGCGATCAATTTATGTTTACATCAGGTGTTGCGGGAATAGCATCGGTTTTTCTTACAAAAAATGGTGAAAACGATCTAAAGAATAATCTTGTGATGTATGTTGAAGGATTAACTCTAACTGTTGGAATAACAGAAATCCTGAAAAAAAGTACTGACAGGAAAAGGCCATACGTTTACAACAAAAATTTGACAGATGAGCAAAGAACGGATGAAGAGTCTTCGATGTCATTTCCATCAGGGCATACTTCTTTTTCCGCTTTTAATAGTTTTTTTACTGCCTCACTTGTGAGCAGGTATTTGTTGAGTAACAAAAATATTGTTGCCAAAATATTTGTATATGCTGGCGCAGCTGGCATTCCGGCTTTTACCGGCTACTTCAGAACCGAAGCAGGGAAACATTTTTGGACGGATGTTTCTGCAGGCTATTTACTTGGGGCAAGTATTGGGGTATGCATCCCCCTATTACACAAAAGTGAAAATGAAAATGTGAGTTTTAAACCTTTACTGAATGAAGAAATACAGGGATTAAGTTGTAATATAAAATTTTCAAAACTTATTGATTAAAAATAATTTCCCCGTTTTCTCTTCCGTCTATACTATAAAAATAACAGCCCGGCTCTATGCCTTGTTCTATATAAAAAGGCTCATTGGCATAAATTCTTTTTTGCATCACAAGTTTTCCGGTAACGTTATAAATGATAACCAGCATTTCTTCTTTTTTTATTGAATTTACAAAAACCGGTTCATCAATAACAGCAGGATTCGGATAGATAAAAGTTGTTTGCCTGGAATTCAAATTCTGAACACCTGTTCCGGTTGCCGTCTTGGCATTCATCTTTGTAAACCAGATATTTAAAAACCCGTTTCTGGTATCACCCCAAGCTGCGTAAACTGTGTCGTTTGCAAAAACGCAGCCCATAAAATCATTGCCGTTCTCTTTCAGTACATCATCAAATGCAATTAATTCGTCTGAAATGATGAGGTTATTTGAAAAAGAAGTTGAATCTTTCCATTTTACTGCAGAATAAATTTCGTAAGATGTGAGGGAACCTGTATCCGGAGCATTCCGTCTATCCCTCCATGTTACAAGTAAATTTCCTCCCTGGTCAAAATCAGCCCACACGAGGTCCTGTGAAACATCGTTTGACGGAGTATCATCGTTTACCCTTACATCATCACTCCAGGTTTCTCCACCATCAAAACTTTCATTCAGAAAAATATCGGGATCCCCAAATGAGGAGAGGATATATAGAAATGCTAGATGCAATGGATTTGTATCATCAGTAATAAGTAAATAACCGAGCTTTAACACTGTGTCAGAATTGAGCGTAGTGCTTTCTTTTACTAAAAAATACTCAAACGATTCGCCGGCATCATAAGTTTTAGCACAAATGAATCTTGGATAAAAACTTTCAGTGATCTCAAAAGATGGATAAATACAATAAAAAATCCCATCTGCCGAAACTGACGGAGTAATCATAGGCCCTGATATAAAACTCCCTATGCTCCAGCCCGTTGCATCAATATATTTCCAATCGTTAAATGAAAGACCGCCATCAGTTGAGGCTATGAAATAACTTCGATTGGGGATGGGCTCCCAGGGAGCTGGCTTGGTAGTAACGTAAATATTCCCGTCACTTGCAGTGCCGCTTTTATCTATCACCATCCAGGGTCTGTCAACAGGATATTCACCCAGATCATCTTCTGTATGAATCACTTCCACAGGTTCATTAAAAGTTATTCCGCCATCTTCAGATTTATAAATATATACACCCCCAGTAGTTCCTGAAATGTGATAATCAATAAAACATACATACAAATTTCCGTCACTGTCAAAATCAATCGATGGGTCAGCCGAAGTATTATACCCAGCAAGATGGGAAAACAAGTGCGGTTCATTCCATGATTCCCCGCCATCAAAACTCACACGGAGATGAATCTGAATCAGGTTCAATCCATTCAACCCCATCCATGCGACAGCAACATGCTGTTCATCTGTAGGATCAATTGCCAGAAACGGCTCTCCATTAAAGTCTTCTTCATTTGAAAGGTTGATGTTTTGCGCTAACAAACCCTTTGCAGAAAAACAGAAAAGAAGGAAGACCAAAAACTTTACAAATAAACTTTTCATATTTAATTTCAATTCAGACAAGATTTTTCAGGAAAGGTTTAGTCTAAAACAACTTGGTTTGCTTTCCTTCCTTAATTTTTTTCTTGCCACTTTTCATATCCCATTCAAGCTGCGTCCCAACCTTCACATCAGTCTTACTTTTTTGTTGTTTCCTTTCTTTTCCGGGTTTCTTTTTTTCTGGTTTCACATCCGCTTCGTCCTTCTTTTCTTCTAACTTCCTCTCTGAAGATAAAATTGTATCTTCTTCTCCTGCCTCTACAGCTTTTACCCTTTTTACCTCATAATTACTCAGCCTGTTTCCCTGGCTTTTCCAACCTTTTACATCAATGCATTCAACAAGGTTAATTATTTCAGTAGAAGGTTCGTTTTTCTTTCCTTTCAGAACCGTGAGTTCTATCAAGGGTTTCTCAAGTGTGCTTGCAAACAACAGTTTGCTTTTTTCATTCTCTGAAATGAACAAATATTTCTTGTCCTCTGAAGCAGTTTCAATATTGAAACGTTTTACGTATGTGAAACCATTTCCTGCATCCCAATAAACAGCAGTTACTACTTTTTGAGCCTCAAACTTGTCCAGCCACATAAGCTGGTTTATTTCATACCGATTACTCAGTTCAAAATTGGTGAGTTCATAAGTTCCGTCTTTGTATATAGCGAGAATTGTGTCGCCGGTATCAAATTCGCCGAGGTATCTTCCTCTCTCATCTGTATTCAACTTTCCTACAATGCTGTCGTACCAAATCTTCCTGCCACCAATGGAGCTAGTACCCTTTTCTTTTTGGGTAATTTTTTTAAGCGCATATTTTGTGATGGTATTTCCGATTGAATTTCTTCCTTTAATGGCAAGTTCATTAAAATCATAGTCAAACGCCTTGTTATGCGCCTTTGCGTTCGGATGTAACTGAACTGTTACAATTTCTGATTCGCTATTCGGGTTCGCTGAAAAGTAAAATACTTTTGTTCTTGGGTTTTCCTGCGTAAGATCGTATTCTTTATCCCGGGTAATACCTGTAACGTTAAACCGTTTTGCAAATGCCTTACCGCTTTTTCCATCCGTATAAATCATATGATAGGTCATACGCTCATCCTCTTTTTTCCAGACATTGGCATATAAAATATTTTTACCAATGAATACTTTATCAGCTATGCGCACTACTTTCATTTTACCTTCTTGTGTAAAAGCAATCACATCATCCATGTCTGAACAATCACAAATAAATTCATCCTTTTTCAACCCGAACCCAATAAATCCATCTACCCTGTTCACATACAATTTGGCATTGTTTGCAACAACTGCCTTAGCTTCTATCGTATCAAAAGTCTTAATCACAGCTTTACGTTCCCTCCCTTTCCCGTACTTCTTCAGCAACTCTTCGAAATATTTTATTGCATATTGTGTGAGGTTTTTCAGGTTGTATTTCACAGTTTTCATCTCAGCCTCCAGATCCCGAATCAGCTCATCTGCTTTAAAAGAATCAAATCTTGAAATACGTTTTATCTTTATTTCTGTCAGGCGAACTATATCTTCCTCCGTAACTTCCCGCATCAGGTTTTTAACATAAGGCTTCAAACCTTTATCAATCGTTTTAATTACAGCTTCCCATGTTTCGCATTCTTCAATGTTCCGGTAAATTCTTTTTTCAATAAATATTTTTTCCAGCGAAGCAAAATGCCATTTTTCTTCGAGGTCCCTGAGTTTATTTTGCAGTTCTTTCTTCAGGAGCTCTTTTGTGAACACTGTACTTTTGCGTAATACTTCATCAACAGTGTAAAAAACAGGTTTGTCATCTTCAATAATACAAGTGATCGGCGAAATGGAAACTTCACAATCAGTAAAAGCATACAACGCATCAACTGTCACATCCGGAGAGACACCTGGTGCAATATCAATTTGAATTTCTACATCTTTGGCTGTATTGTCTGTTATTTTTTTTATTTTGATCTTGCCCTTATCATTTGCCTTTACAACACTTTCAATTAAAGAAGTGGTGGTAGTGCCGAAGGGGATTTCTTTTATCAGAATTGTTTTTTTATCGACAATTTCCATCTTCGCCCTAATTCTCACCCTTCCTCCTCTTTCGCCTTGTTTATACTCCGAACAATCTATTTCACCTCCTGTCGGAAAGTCGGGAAGTAGATTGGTAGTGTTTCCTTTTAATAATTCAATGGAACCTAAAATAAGTTCGCAGAAATTATGAGGGAGAATTTTTGTAGATAACCCTACAGCGATTCCCTCGACCCCCATCGCCAATACTAGCGGGAATTTTACAGGCAGAAAAACAGGTTCGCTTTTTCTACCGTCATAACTCAATTGCCATTCACATAATTCTTTATTAAAACCAACCTCCAGGGCAAATTTTGAGAGTCTTGCTTCGATATATCTCGCTGCGGCTGCATCATCTCCAGTCCTTACATCGCCCCAGTTTCCTTGTGTTTCGATCAGGAGATCTTTTTGTCCCATATTTACAAGTGCATCGCCTATTGCCGCATCGCCATGCGGATGATACTGCATGGTCTGACCAATGATATTAGCCACTTTATGAAAGCGCCCGTCATCCATTTCCTTCATAGCATGCAATATTCTCCGCTGCACAGGCTTTAATCCATCCCTGTTGTCGGGTACTGCCCGCTCAAGGATCACATAACTTGCATAATCAAGAAACCAATCCTCATACATTTCGCTTACATGTGCATTGCCGTTCTTTTTCTTCGCCATTTCAAGAATTTGATGAAAACAAAAGTAGAAGTATCACAATAGATTTTTCTGTAAGTTTTAAAGGTTGATAAGTGGATATGTGAAGGTTTGGGTCCAATTCTTAAAGCCCACCCAACTCTTTTGTTTTGCCCTACGTATTACAGGTAAAAAATATGCTTAAACTCATGAACTTGATAAAATTGGCAGCAATTTTAATGTATGAGAATTATTGCAGCCAACTTGATTACAAAATATATTGTTGTATATGCGGGAGTTCAACTGCCGGGAATCTCCTTAGTAAACCGGCAGTTATTTTCGCTTATAATTGAAAGAATTTGATTGACGTCACATTTGCAAGAAATGAAAAAAAGAATAAGCATGTAAGTAAATTTACACCAGTAACTTTTTCCTATTGCATGAACATTGAACCCGCATTACTCAAACGATGTGCATCAGGAGAACGGAAAGCTCAATACGAATTATATAAACAGAGTTTTAGTTTATTGATGAGTGTGTGCAGCCGTTATGCTTCAAATAAAGATGATGCCCTTGCACTTCTAAACGAAGGGTTTTGTAAAATATTAATACATGCTGATAAGCATAAAGAGCATATTCCACTTGCTGTTTGGATGCGAAGGGTGATGATCAATACTGCAATAGATGAATTCCGAAAAAATAAGAAATACAAAGAACAAATTCAATTAAAAGATTTTTCTGACCATTCAGTCGATTTACAATATGACGATTATGAGGAGAATTTGTATGACGCAACCATTGAAGCAGACAGGATGCAAAACATGCTGAATAAATTGCCTGCAGTTTCAGGAAAGGTTTTCAATTTGTTTGCAATTGACGGTTATAGTCATAAAGAAATAAGTGAATTGCTTGGCATGAGTGAAGGCACTAGCAAATGGCATGTGAACAATGCCAGAACTTTACTAAAACAAATGCTTCAACAGATGGTTTAAATTTTTACAAAAGGAATATGAAAAAGAACGAACAACATAAAAACAGCCCTGATAATTTGTTTAAAGACGAATTAGAAAACCGTTCGTTCCGGTTTGAAGAAGAATATTGGACCGAGGCTAAAAAAAAGATTGAAGAGTACGAACAAAGCGGCAAATTGCGTTATAAAAAACCTAGGGTTTGGTGGTGGTTAGGCAGCGGAATCGCACTGCTGGCAATAGTTTCTGGCTTCTACCTTTTTTCAGGTTTACTTGGGGAAAGAAAAAGTGAAAGCCTATACAGAGGAAGCGAACATGTTAAATCTACTGATGGAGCACCGGCAACAATTCAGCAGCAGGATACCCGGGTTTCCTCAGATACAACCCGAAAAAAAATCACCTCTGACACACAACAAGCACATCCCGATACTGAAAACCTGATCGGAGTAAATGATGCTAAAATGAAATCAATCTCTACGGAAAGTTTTAAGAATTCTATTGATAAATATCAGCCTGAAAAAAAAGAAATATTTGCACTTAACGTTACAAGTGAAGAACAGGATAATGTCTCTGAAGAAAAAATAAATTTTGAAGAAAAAAATATTAATTCCGTTACACAACAAACTGAAAAATCAGAAAAAAACAATGCAGGAAATGCAGTTCCCCTGGAAAAAGAAAAATCTCCATTAGAAAGTATGACTGGAAATCCAGATTCTTCGAGTATTGCTTCAGTTACTCCTGAAGAAGTACCAACTTCAGATTCTGTATTGGTTCATGTTGAAAATTCAAACCCGCTTGATCCGGCAAAAAAACTGCGTTTTTCTGTTGGACTGCATTTTGGATATGAATACGTTACTAAGAACATTTCCGCAAATGCACAATCAGTCTATACAAATTCTTACTTTCAACAAAGAAACAATGATGAGTCGCCTGTTTGGGTTCCATCTGTAGGAATACTTGCAGGTATTGATATCAGTAATTTTAATCTTACTACCGGATTTACATCTTACCAACTTGGCGAAAAGATAAATTATTCTTTAATCAATACCATCACGGACTCATTAACTATCACCGATATCATCACAACCCTTTATATTGATACAACTGACATTCTGTATGATACAACGTATATATTAGTGGATTCAATGCTGGTTATTGATAGTATCTATACGATTTATTTTACAGATACATCCTATACAAATGATACAATTACGGAAGTAACGTATTTCAATGTTGAATCTACCAGTATCAAAAGAGATACAAACCTGGTTTCTTATTTTGAGATTCCACTTTTGTTCGGTTATCAATTTTCAAAAGGCTACTGGAGGTTTAATTTGCAAACAGGTCCATCACTGGGTATTTACAGGTTTTCATCAGGTTCTGTAATAGAGAGTGACCTTGAAAGTCTAGCCCCCTTAAACGATACAGATTACTTTACTAAGTTGAGTTACAACTGGCTATTCACCCCCTCAGTCACCTATATCTTAACTGAAAACCTGCAAATCGGCCTCCAGCCCAGATTCCGTTTCAATCTCAATTCAATTGCAATGGATGAAGGCATCAAACTCAGGTATCAAACTTATGGGCTTCATGTAAATGCGAAGTATCGTTTCTGAGTGCTTAAGAATATTTTATCTTAGGGGGAAATTTTATTTTCATCCAACCGGGGTGTATGATATGAAAAAACAAATTTTCCTGGTTCTGTTCGTTTCACTCATTTCCGGCTCCGCAATTTGTCAACAAAAAGCTGGAAAAGTTCTGGATTCCATCCTTTGTGATTCAGATAAAACCAATGCATATTGCCTTTTTCTTCCTTCGGAATATGTGCCTGGCAATAGAATTCCGGTCGTTTTTATTCATGATCCCGCGGCAAGGGCTAACCTTGCGGTACATGTTTTTAAAAATGCTGCTGAAAGATATCAGTATATCCTTGCTTGTAGTTATGCTACACAAAACGGAACTGATCTTAATAGCTTACTCTCTGCTTCCCGTATTATGCAGGAAGATGTGATGAAAAAATATAGTGTTGATACAAACCGTATTTACCTCTGCGGGTTTTCAGGTGGTTCCAGGTTATCTACAGCTATAGCTTTGCACCAGGGAAATATTGCAGGTGTAATTTCTGTCGGTGCGGGACTGCCGGGTCCTTTTCAAGCTGATGCATTTAATAAAAATATCATCTATGCAGTTGTTACCGGAACGTATGACATGAATTATATTGAACAGTTGAATCTTAGAACAACATTGGAATTGAATGGAATTTCTGCAAGGTTTTTTGAATTTGATGGTGGGCATGAATGGTGTGATTCTACCACCACCTTAAATATATTTGAATGGATTGAGTATAGAGCAATGCTTGATGGTTTAATTGTAAGGGATACTTCTTATTGCAACGATTTTATGCGTTCCGGGCTTTTGGAAACTCAAGAATTCATTCGTAAGGCAGACCCCTTGCGGGCTCAAGTTGCCGGCACAGATCTTCTGGAAGATGGGGCAGATTCCCTACAATACTATTTAGATGAATTGACATCGCTTTCTGATTACCTGAGCTTAGATGAAACTGAAAAAAAATTAACGCAAATACGAAAGATACTTTCTGAAGAAGAAACTGAGAAGGAGAATTATATCACATTTATCCAAATGAGGCTTCCGGGTGCAATAGTGTATGATTCCACAAAACTTAAAAAAGACCCCTGGTGGAAACAAACTTCCGCAAAGTTGAAAAAGCAGAAAAATTCCGCTTCTCCTTATGAAGCTGAAAGCGCTGCAAGGCTTTTTGATTTTTTATACAGGAACACATGGGAACTGGGGGATATTTATTATGCCGCTGCTCAATATTCTTCTGCCAAAGAAATGTATTATCTGCTTACCCTACTTGAAGAAGAAAGTATATTTGCTTTTTACAAACTTGCAAAGGCAGAAGCAGCTCTTGGGAATTCAAATGCAGCTATTCATGCCCTTCAATCATCTGTAAATAATGGCTTTACAAATACTGACCTTTTACAGAGAGAGGAAGCCTTTGTATCCCTGAGGGCGCATAAAAAATTTATAAAACTCCTAGATGAAATAACTGCTGAAACAAAAACACCATGACACCAAAAGACGCAACTTTCCGCTTAGTAAAATCGCTCACCCCGAGTGAAAAAAGATATTTCCAGCTTTTTGCCTCTATCACCGAAGGCGAAAAAAATTACCTGCTTGTATTTGAAGAAATGGATAAAATGCAGGAGTATGATGAAAGCATCATCAAAAAAAAATATAAAGACCGCAAGCTTGCAAAAAACCTGACCTTTGAAAAACTGTACTTACAGAAAATGATTCTGAAAGCACTCCGTAACTATCACAGTAATGATGATACCAGTTATGTAACTCATTATGCAGACATAGAAATTCTTATGGAAAAAGGTATACCGGAACTTCTGGATCCTATCTTGAAGAAGTTTAAAAAGCTCACGGAAGAAAGAGATCAATGGGTAGAACATCTTTTATTTTGCAGGTATGAGTATAAAAATGCGGCTCGCATGCAAGACTCTCTGTGGTTTCAAAAGAACCTGGAAGCTTATACTAAACATGATGCTGAAGCAATTGAGCAACTTCAGATATCCTCTTTCCTGAAAAACAGTTACAATCTCATGATCCTGCTCATGCGCAGGGATAAGTTCAGCAACCCCGATCATACAAGAAAAGTGTTAGATACTTTTTTTAACAAGAAAAAATATGACGAGCTAAAGCCAAAGTTGAACCGCCCTAATGCTTTTCATCTTAGCCTCATTTATAACACCTACCTGTCGCTTTCAGGTGGAATGAATGAAGCCATCAAATTTGGCAACAGAGAGCTGCAAAAGGTATATGATAAAAATGATTTTCAAGCTGTAGGGCTGGCAAATTATTTATTATTTGCAAATAACCATGCTAGGAATGTTCTCACAGATGGTTTGTTCAGCGAAGGAATTTATCATGCAAATAAAATTTATGAAGTATTGCACAGGAAAGAAAATATCTCAAAGAACATTTTTGTGAAACCGAATGTGATGAACTGGTTTGAGATCAACCTGATGTGTAATACATTAAGCGGAAACTTTGCTAAAACGCTGGAATTTTATAATGAAAACAAGAAAGAAATTTATGAACTGGGAAAAGTAGGGGGAAAGGAATTTAGAATTGTGCTTTCGTATTATAAAGGGTTGAGTGAATTTGGGTTAGGAAGATACAACGATACCCTGGAAAGTATTGGTGATGTAAAAGATATCATGCAGGATACTATTCTTATATCAGAAGTACACTTAGTACCTATACTTTATGTAATGGCGCATCTTGAACTGGAGAGTTTTCAGTATCTTGAGAACTTCTTGCGCAGCACAAAAAGATATTACAGCAAACAGCATGTAGAACTTACTTCAGTTGGAATGGCGCATAAAATATTCGGGGAGTATATTCGGTTTAAAAATACTTCTAAGTTCAAAGAAAAATGCGAAGAGTGGCTAAAGATTATTTACACAACCTGTTCAGATTATTATGAACATAATTTTATCAGGAAATTATTGTTGCGGCAGTGGCTTCTTTCAAAATATCATAATCTACCCATGGAAAAAATCATGAAAGACGATGCAAAATTTTTCGGGCGGGAAAACAGGCAAAAAGTAAAATTGCTATTATACAACTAAACTTCAGCTTCTACTGTTGTAGTTTCCGTCTCTTCAATTACATCTTTTTCAATCCGCAGATTATTAATGATAAAACCCTGGCGCTGCGGTGTATTTTTCCCCATGTAATATTCCAATGTATGCTGGATAGTTTGCTCTTTTCCAACTATAACAGGCTCCAACCTGATATCATCCCCAATGAATTCAGCAAATTCACCCGGTGAAATTTCGCCCAGGCCTTTAAACCTTGTTATCTCGGGTTTGCCTCCCAATTTTTTTATTGCATCCTGCTTTTCAGATTCATTGTAACAATAGAAAGTTTCTTTTTTGTTTCTTACCCTGAACAAGGGAGTTTGCAATATGTATAAATGCCCGTTCTTAACAATGTCAGGGAAAAACTGCAGGAAAAAAGTAAGTAACAGAAGGCGGATATGCATACCATCAACATCAGCATCTGTGGCTACAACAATGTTATTGTACCGCAAACCTTCTATCCCATCTTCAATATTTAAAGCATGCTGAAGGAGGTTGAATTCTTCATTCTCATACACTACTTTTTTTGTGAGCCCGAACACATTCAATGGTTTTCCCCGCAGGCTGAATACAGCCTGTGTTTCTACGTTTCGGCTCTTGGTAATTGAACCGCTGGCGCTGTCGCCCTCTGTAATGAAAAGGGTTGAGTTATTTGCCTTCTCATCTTTATCCTCGCCATAGTGAAAGCGGCAATCCCGTAGTTTCTTATTATGCAGGTTTGCTTTTTTTGCTCTTTCATTTGCCAATTTTTTTATACCGGCAATGTCTTTTCTTTCCCGCTCACTTTGCAAAATTCTTTTCAGCAAGGCATCAGCGGTTGACGGGTTTTTATGCAGGAAATTATCCAGCTCGGTTTTTAAAAAGTCAACTACAAAACTTCGCACAGCCACCTTTCCATCAGGAGCCATGTTTATGCTGCCGAGTTTCGTTTTTGTCTGGCTTTCAAACACAGGCTCTTGTACTCTGATAGCAACAGCAGCAACAATTGACTGGCGGATATCAGCAGCTTCAAAATCTTTTTTGTAAAATTCCCGCACAGTTTTCACCACTCCTTCCCTGAAAGCAAGCAGATGTGTTCCGCCCTGTGTGGTATATTGCCCATTCACAAATGAATAGTATTCTTCACTGTATTCATTGGCATGTGTTAATGCAATTTCTATATCCTCGCCCCTTAAATGAATAACCGGGTAGCGTATCTCCTCTTCATTTGTTTTTCTTTTCAACAGATCAAGTAAACCGTTCTGGGAAAAATATTTTTGATTGTTGAAGTTGATAGTGAGCCCGGAATTCAGGTACACATAGTTCCAAAGAAGGTTATCAAGATATTCGGGAATGAAATGAAAATTTTTAAAGATGTTATTATCAGGAATAAAAGTTACAAGTGTGCCGTCTTTTTCATCTGTTTTTTGAAGCGGATTATCTTTGCGCAAAACCCCTTTTTCAAATTCTGCAACTTTTGTTTTGTTCTCCCTAAATGCCTGTACCTTGAAATAATTACTTAAAGCATTCACAGCTTTCGTACCTACGCCATTTAAGCCTACAGACTTCTGAAACGCTGCTGTGTCATATTTTGCGCCGGTGTTCATAATGCTCACACATTCTATCACTTTGCCGAGCGGAATGCCCCGCCCGTAATCTCTCACTGTTACCTGGTGTTTTTCAATCAATACATCAATCTTTTTCCCGAACCCCATCATGTATTCATCTATCGCATTATCAATCACTTCTTTCACAAGAATATAAATACCATCATCGGGGCTGGAACCATCTCCGAGTTTACCAATGTACATGCCGGGGCGCATGCGCATGTGTTCAATCCAGTTGAGCGTACGAACATGTTCTTCGCTATAATTATAATTTGTGTTTGCCATGCTGCGAAAATAATTTATACGGTGGCCAATAAATCAGAAGATATAAACAGAGAGGTGTGTTTGCCAGTTTGTATTATGCAGGAAAAGTTATTTCAAACTTTCTGCAAGCAGGTCGGCGATATGCAGTACTTTAATATTCTTGTTTTGTTTTTTTGCGTAGGCATCTATGTGCATGAGGCATGAATAATCCGTTGACACAATATATTCGGCCCCGGTAGCGAGGGCATTTTCCACCTTCATATCGGCCATGCCTGTGGAGATGGGTTCAAACTTAACTGCAAAGGTTCCGCCGAAGCCGCAACATGTCTCACAATCTTTCATCTCAATAATTTCCAGCCCTTTCACATTGTTGAGTAATGTTCTGGGGGCAGTTTTTATTTTACATTCCCGCAGGGCGCCGCAAGCATCATGGTAAGTAACTTTTTTATTGAATGTTCCACCCAGGTTCTCAACTTTCAAAACATCCACCAAGAACTCACTGAATTCAAATAAATTTTTGCGCAGGGATTTGTAATAGTTATGCATGGGTGTGTTTTGATATAACTCAGTGTAGAAATTCCGCACAAAACCTGTGCAGGAACCTGAAGGAGAAACTACGTAACGATCTGTTGAAAAATCGGCGATGAATTTTTTACCTACTTCATCCATCTCTTTCCAGAAACCTGCATTAAAAGCAGGCTGACCGCAGCAAGTCTGTGCGGGATTGTAATGCACTTTGCATCCTGCTTTTTCAAGCACTTTCACCATGTTAAATCCCGTTTCGGGAAACAACTGATCAATAAAACAAGGAATGAAAATATCAACTTCCATATATGTTCAGGTAAACGCAAATGTAGGTATTGAAGGTGATATAGCTGAGGCTATTTATCCTTTACGACAACAGTTTTGCTGTCTTCAATCGGATTACCCCGGTACACATAATCCTCATGCCTGTTGCTGTTTAAAGTAACTGAAATGGTGTGCGCCCCGGGCGGAAGTGCATCAATATGATACCAATTACTGTAAATGCGGGCGGTTTTAACACCATCAATATGTAGATGAGCATGCCCTTCGCCGATCACATTTGTTTGATTCACCGTCTGGGGCGAGAACCTGAAGTTAGAAGTTGTGATAAGAAGATTGTACCCGCCCATTTCATCATCAAAGAGTTGCATTGTAACTGATGGAATCTGATCTTTCGGCATACCAGCAAGTTCTATTTGCGAATGAATGTGCATGTCGCTTTTGTTTTCCAATGCTTTTTGTTTGCGGTCATATTTATTTTGGGCCAATGAATGATAGGCAGAAATAAGGGCGATCAGTAAAAGGATAAAGAATAAACTGTTTGCCAAAATCCTTTTAAAAATGTTCTTGAAGGTGGAAGCTATCTTTTGATATACAAGACCCGGGCCTTCAAGAAGAAAAACAATTAAACATCCGTGAATAAGTGTATGCCCGATTACCTCTGTTTTCCCAAATGTTAGGGTTGTAAGCAGGAAGACAATGGAAATAATAACTGCCAGTGGCCTCTGTAAAAGGCAAACTAATAATAGATAACCAAGACTAAATTCAACAAAAGCAATTGAAGTTACAAAGAAGTTATAATTCAATCCCAGCGCAAGGTCAGGGTGCTTTTTCAAAAGAAAAAGTGACCAGTCCGGGTAAATAAATTTTTCTAGCGCTACCCAGCAAAGTGAAAATCCTAAAGTAATATAAAGCAGAGTAAGTGCTATTGATTGAAGTTTAAGGCTCTTATGCCGGCGAAAACCTAGATAAAACCCGCAACCAATAAAGAGAATGTAATCAAGCATATGAAACGGGTCATATATCCAGATACCGAAAACATAAATAAGTATAATACCAAAACCCGCCAAGGGTACAGTTTTGGGAATGATCAGAAATAAAGCAAGAATAAATTGATACCATCCGAGCCAAAGCCACTTTTCAGGCAACTTAAGTGTAGGAGCCAGCATTGCATCCGATTGCCAGGACAATAAAAACAACATGGCCGCTGCAACCCGCATTATGATATAAGCATAATCTTTCCTGATTTCAAGCCATGAATTCAGTTTATTATACAAGCCACTCCTGGAAATATAATTGTCAAGGTAAACACCAAGTGAAATAACAACAATACAGGCCCCTAGCAAAATCAGAAACAATTGGTTTATCACTTCGCCTAAGGTTAAAGGCCTGTCTGCATAGCTGCCTGAAGTAAACCATTTTACATGCGCATCAGCTGATTGTACGCCGAAGATGCAGCAAAACAAAAACAGAACCAATATTTTAAGCTGTGGAAAGGGTATACGCATTGCCTAATGTGTGCAAAAATAAAAGATATATTTTCAGTTGCCTCCCGTTGCAAAGGTATTTAAGCACATTATACACATACATTGCTAACTGTTTACTACATAATTGCAACCCCTGGAAACAATTTTATAACTTTATATGTAAAACAATGCCTGCTCAGCGTTTAAGAAAAGAGATATGCAATCTGTTAAATTAAAACTTGCCTTCGCATTCATTTTGAGCCTTGCGGCTATCGGCACTGCTGTATATTTTGCATATATGAGTTTTAAAAATCTTGAAAATTCTGTATATACATTATCTCAGCCTGATAACACCATCACCCTGTTGAATGACATAAATAATAAACTCATTGCATCGGAAAATGAAATGCGGAGTTATAGTTTAACCGCCGATGAAACATCACTGAATAATTATGTAGTGTATATGAGTGACATTTCCTCCACCCTTGATACACTGAAAAAATATCCTGCATTTAGCAGGTTGGATACTATTAAACTTGACACTCTACAGCAAATGCTGGAAGAGAAAGCGGGGCTGATGTTCGCATTAGTTGAGATAAAAAATGATAAAGGAGCCCAAAACATCGCCGAAAAAGCTATGCAGCAAATATCGGTGAGTGTAAACCAGGCGCAGGAGGCCCAGGAAAAACAAAAACAGAAATATGCCGACTCCCTGCTTACACTTGATCCCGGAATAAAAGAACCTTCATTAGCAACAGCAGAAGAAAAGAAGGAAAATTTTTTCGGAAAAATGTTCAAATCGAAAAAAGATAAACGCAAAAAAAATGATGACGCAGGAGAAATAGTTATAACAGACACTACAGCCGATAACATAATTCTTGCAGATGTTCCAGCAGAAGCTACGGTTATCGCTTCAAACCCGGAAGTAGACCCGGATAATTTACGCAATATTATGGCGGAAATAGGTCGTAATGAACAGCGATATGCAAATCGCCTTACAAGGCAAGAAATGGAAATTCTTGCCACAGACAAAGTGATAAGGGAACAGATACAGGGTATGATACAGGAAGCAGAAAAATCTCAGCAGGTAACTATTAAAAAAAACGTTCAATTGGCAAAAAGTAATGCCACCCATTCATCACAAGTCATTTTCGGAATTTCTTTGCTTGCTTTGCTTGCTGGCATTGTGTTTCTGTCTGTTATCATAAGTGATATAAACAAAGGAAACCGCTACAGGCAACAACTGGAGCTGGCAAAAGACGCAGCCGAGTTTCATGCAAAAGCAAAAGAATTATTCCTGGCAAATATGAGTCATGAAATCAGAACACCGCTGAATGCGATCATCGGATTTTCTGAACAATTGAAATATACAAAACTGGAGGCAGATCAAGATGAATATGTGCAGGCTGTAGAAAGCGCATCTGAACATTTACTCAATATTGTAAATGATATTCTCGACCTCACAAAAATTGAAGCCGGTAAGATCAACTTGCAGAAAAATATTTTTTCTATGAGTGATGTTATAGCTGAGGTTGCACATATTATGCAAGTGAAGGCAAATGAAAAAGGTGTAGGGCTAGAGTTTTTTTATGATGAACCCAGTAAAAATCTTGTGCGGGGTGATGACTTCAGGCTGAAACAGGTATTATACAATTTAATAGGTAATGCAATTAAGTTTACGCACAAAGGTTTTGTAAAAATTACCTGCAACAGCGAAAACAAAGACCCACACATTTTTTACACTATTGATATCAAAGATTCGGGAATTGGCATCCCGCAGGATAAACTGGAAACTATTTTCCGGGATTTTTCACAGGCAGATACAAGTACAACAAAAAAGTACGGCGGAACAGGGTTGGGTTTATCAATCTCAAAAAAACTTATAGAACTTCAGCAAGGAGAAATCTATGTTACAAGTAAAGAAGGGGAGGGTTCTACATTCACAATTAAGATCAGGTATCGTATCCCGTCTGACAAACAAATTGCGGCATTTATAACAGAAAGTGAAACAGAACATATCATCCCGAAAAATATTTCCGTGCTGCTGGTTGATGATGAACCGTTTAACCTTTCCCTTGCCTCGGTAATTTTCAGGAAGAATGGTATTAATCACTATTGCGTAGCTTCTGTAAAAGAAGCAATGGAGTTATTTAAACAACAGCAATTTCATGTAGTGTTTGCTGATATACATATGCCGGAAGAGGATGGGTTTTCTTTTGCAAGAAGGCTCCGGGATATTCACAAGGAAATACCGCTTATTGCATTAACGGCCAATGTGATGCATGAGGAAAGAAACTTATTGTCTGCTTCAGGGTTCAATGATATTTTAACCAAACCTTATAAAGAACAGCAGATTATAGATAAGATCATAACCTGGACACAGAACAACCCCGCCTATTCACCGGGTGAACCTCTTACAGAAGTAATAAAAATTATAGAAGATGAGCCTGAACCACCGCACACAGCAGAAGCGTCGGCGAATGGGAAATTTTACAGCCTGGATGAAATAGAACTTTTCACCGACGGCGACGATCAACTGATGATATCTGTTATTCAATCATTTGTAGATAGCAATATCCAGAACCTTCAAAACTTGAAGGATTATGCAACTATACATGATGTAAAAGGTATAAATAACACGGCTCATAAAATGTTGCCGGGTTATAATCATTTCAGGATATATACGCTTGTTCCTTTGCTTAAAAAATGGGAGATTGCCGATTCCATTATCAAAGAAGAACTAAACGCCGATCTTAAAGAGATAAAAATTTCCAGTGAAAAAATATTTACAGAATTGAACGAAGAAAAAAGAAAGTTAGAAGAAAAATTTCTCGTTTAATATATTTATTATTCCTCTTCTGTTAAAATCTTATACTGCCGCATTTTATTGTATAAAGTTTTGCGGTCTATTTTTAGTAGTGTAGCAGCTTTACTTTTATTGTAATTTACTTTTATAAGGGTATTAATAATCATTTCCCTTTCTGTTTTTTCAGCCATGCTTTTCAGATCTGTCGGCGCTTCAGTTTTTCCATTAGATTGCTGGTTGGAGGAGGGGGCAGAATCAGTTCTGTTTTCAAAAATGATCTCGTAAGGCAGTGTTTCTTTTTTTACAAAGTTTCCCGGAGTTAACAAAACAGCTCTTCGAATGATGTTGCGCAACTCACGGAGGTTACCGGGCCAGGAATACTTTCTGAAAACTTGTAACACCTCCTCATCAAATCCTTTTATCTCTTTTTCAAGTTCGCCATTTGCAAGATCAAGAAAGTGTTGGGCAAACAAAGTAATATCATCTCCCCTCTCCCTCAAGGCTGGCACCAGGATCTTAAATTCGTTCAAGCGGTGATACAAATCTTCCCGAAACATTCCTTTTTTTACTGCATTGCCAAGGTCTTCATTCGTTGCAACAATGATTCTTACGTTTACTTCAACATCGTTGTTACTTCCTATTTTTCTTATTCTCCGTTCCTGGATAGCCCGCAATAACTGGATCTGCACATCATACGTCAAATTCCCAATTTCATCCAGAAACAAAGTGCCGCCATCTGCGGCAACAAATTGTCCGGTTTTATCTTGTATGGCTCCTGTAAAGGATCCCTTTACATGCCCGAATAATTCACTTGCAGCCAGTTCTTTTGATAATGATCCACAGTCAATAGATATAAAAGGTTTATCAGCCCGCTTGCTGGTACTGTGAATCATTTTAGCCACATACTCTTTGCCTGTTCCACTTTCACCCTGTATAATAACAGATATGTTAGTTGGTGCGACCAGAAGAATATGATCCTGAATACGTTTGGCAACTTCACTATCGCCCTCCACATAAAGAAAACCCCCGGTAGTTTTTTTTCCGGCTGGTTTCACAGGGGTTGGTTTCTCAATGGCAACCTGTTGCACTACTTTTGAATTAAGTGCATTTTTAATTGTGAGTAAAATCTCGTCAGGGTTTACAGGTTTTGTTACATATTCAAAAGCCCCAATTTTCATTGCCTGAACGGCTATGCGAATATCCGCATAGCTTGTCATAATAACTACCGGCAAGGCAGGGTTCTCTTCTTTAATGGCTTTTAGTAATTCTAGCCCGTCGATATCAGGAAGACGAAAATCACTTAGTACAACTTCATATTTTTCCTTTTGTACTCGGCTCAGCCCCTCAGTACCCGAAAATACTGCATCTACATTAAAATCTTTTTTCACAAGAAACCCCTTCAGCATGGTACAGAAGGTGGGGTCATCATCAATTATAAGAATCTTGTTTCCCTTAGGCATAAAATAGCAAATAGAATTTCAAAGATAGGACATACAGGATTACAAAATGAATGTCCGCTGATTTCAATATTGAAAAAAAATTAACAGTGTAAATAGGGTTTTTTTTTCTTTTTACAAAAACCCTTTCTTACATTTATGGCTCATAAAACTGTTTTCTTAACTTAAACCTAAACATTATGAAGTTTGTAAAACATCTACACTTTTTACTTTTTGCCTTCATTATGCTTTCCTCTGCCATTTTATCTGCACAGATAGTAGGCTCAGATGCATATATGCAGGGAACTTATGTTGAAATGGGAATAAATGACTGCGGTGCATTTGCTGCAAGTTCAGACCCTCCATCAGGTTATGTAAATGAATCCACTTTGACCGGACGAAATTTTATCGCTGACTCAGACCTGGACGGCTGGGATCTAGGAACACCCAACTATTGTGGCGACTATGCAATACCTGGATCTCCTGTGGAAGGATGGGGAATTGAGATAGCCGGAAGTAGCTATTATAATACTGATCAGTATTGTTCATACTTTAGCATTTCAGGTTCTATAACTTCTTATGAAGCTGCGGGCGATTCTGTAATTGTAGTTTGGGAAGGCAGCGTTGACGGAGTAGATATTAAACAAACTTCAATCATTCATACTGATGACCAGTACACAGTTACGTTTGTTGAACTTACAAATGCTTCTGGTACAGACCTCACTGATATTTATTATAAAAGAAACATTGACCCTGACCAGGAACAACCTTCAGCAGGAACATTCAACACTGTAAATACAGTTGAAGCTAACCCTTACTTGGGAGATCCTTACAGCATTGTTACTGCAATTGGCGAAGAATATGGTTGTTACCTCGCATTAGTTGCTAATAATTTCTTCTCAATGGGTACTCATGGAAATTTCAGCACTGCAGCAACAACAAATGTTTCAGACTCTTATAACGGTTTATCCGGATATAATTTGTCAGGCTCAGCAGGCTCTGTTGACCAGGCAATTCAAATGAGTTTCTGGGTGCCTGCTCTAGCAGACGGAGCAAGCGTAGTTTTCGCATTTGCTTATGTGTTTGATGAAGAATCAGTAGACGCTGCACTTGAGGATACTTACATACCTGGTGAAGATCCGGTTGATGTAGGTGTTGTAGATGTAATTAGCCCAGCAACAGGATGCGGACTAGGACTAGAAACTGTTTCCATCAAAGTATTTAATTACGGATATGAGGAACAATCAGACATTCCGGTAAGCTTCAGAGTAGATGGTGGCCCGATCATTTCTGAAACATTAGCAGGACCTGTTGAACCAGGAACTTTTGAAGAATATACTTTCACTACACCCGGAAGTTTAATTATACCGGGTGATCATATTGTTAGTACCTGGACTGCTCTTTCCGGAGATGCAGATCTTGTAAATGATACACTCGATGTTACAATTACAAATATTCCTATCCTCAGTACTTTCCCTTATTATGAGGATTTTGAAGCAGGTAGCGCCGGATGGACAACATACGGAACAGCCTCTACTTGGGAGTGGGGCGAACCTATAGGTCCTGTAATTTCAGGCCCGCCGCCAGCAACTCCATCAAGTCTCAAATCATGGGGAACTGATCTTGATGATTATTTCTGTTACTCAGGTGAAAACTCATTCCTACAGAGTACTTGTTTCGACTTTACAGGACTGATTGCACCATATATAGAATTTGACATTTGGTATGATGGCTACGGCTTCGGTACTTACGGGTATGATGGCGTACACCTGCAATACTCACTGGATGGAGGAGCAACATGGGATATAGTAGATTCAGAAGAAGGTGAAGATGCAGAGAACTGGTATAATGCAATTAATTATAGCTGGTGGACAGGTTCATCATACGATTCTGCATGGTGTGGAAGTAGTGGCGGATGGATTCGTGCAAAGCATGGTATAGAAAACCTTGCTGGAGAATCAAGCGTACAATTCCGCTTCCGTTTTGGAACCGCAACATGGACTTGTTATAGTAATGATGGTGTTGCTGTAGATAATATCAATATACAAGATCCTTATGATCATGATATTGATGCTGTTGTAATTGCATCTCCTTTCTCTATGCCGGGACTTACGGCTGCTGAGTCAATAGTTGTAACTATCAGCAATGAAGGCATAAATGCAGAAAGCGGCTTCCCGGTTTCTTATCAAATTGATGGAGGCAGTGTTATTACTGAAACATTTACTGGAACACTTGATGTTGGGGAAGAGGAAGATTTCACTTTTGCAACAACTGCTGACTTGAGTTCAGTAGGAACGACATATTCTATTGTGGCTTGGACCGGGCTTTCTACCGATGAGTGGATCTATAACGATACCACTACAGTTGCTGAAGTAACCCATCTTGAACCACTTACAGGTGATGCAGCATATTATGTGTATTCAAATATTTCCGGTGGTGCTGAACCTTGGTATTATACATCTAACAGTACTGCAATGAATACAGTATTCGGATCTGGCGGTTGGACTTCAGATTTTTTTGAAACAGTTGATCCGGATGTACTGTTTGGATTAGGAACTTGTTTTGTTTGGCTGGAAGGAAGTGAATATATGGGAACAGAATTAGAAACATTCCTGGACGACAATGAGGTGAAGATTCAAAACTGGGTTGCCTCAGGTGGACATTTGATTATAAATGCAGCATCCTATGAAGGCTCAGGAACTATGGACTTTAAATTTGATGGCGTAGAGCTTCAGAATTTCTGGTATTCTAGTTATGGTACTGCCACAGATTCTGAACATCCAATATTTACCTGCTATTATCTGCCTACAGGAACTTCATGGAACGGTTTCTTCGGTTATGGTTCTATTGAAGGCGGCGGTGTAACTCCGATCATACATGATTTTTATACAACATCAAGATATCTTGCAGCAGAAAAAACATGGGGTGCAGGTAGAGTTATTTTTAGTGCAATAACTCCGAATGCTTTCCATACACCTTCTCTTGAAGCTGCAAACCTCACAGCAAGTACAATAAAATACCAGTCAGTTTGTACGCTTGCTGATAACGACATGGGTTTACTTACCATTTCTGATCCAGCAGACGGTTGCGACGTAGGACTGGCACCTGTTACAGTGAAGGTGACTAACTATGGTTTCCTTGATCAAACAGATGTTCCTGTAAGCTATCAAATTGATGGTGGGCTCATTATTACCGAAACTGTACCAGGAACTATCGCTTCTGGAGAAACAGTATCTTTTACGTTTACTACATTGGGTACCTTTACTGGTGCTGGTGATCATACAATTGATGCATGGACAGCATTGGCGTCTGAAGAAATTCCTTCAAATGATAGTGCATCAAACGTAATAACAAGTTATCCTATTATTACAACCTATCCTTATTATGAGGATTTTGAAGCGAGCACAGGAAATTGGTTTGCTTACGGTTCAAATGTTACTTGGGAACATGGCGAGCCAACTGGCCCTACAATTTCAGGACCACCTCCTGCTACCCCTTCAAGTCTTAAATCTTGGGGTACTGATTTAGATGATTATTATTATTATGTAGCAGAGAATTCATATTTGCAGGGACCTTGCTATGACTTCTCAGGCCTTGTAGCGCCTTACATTGAATTTGACCTTTGGTATCATGGTTACGGCTTCCCTGGTTATGGTTATGATGGTATCAATGTCCAGTATTCATTAGATGGTGGTACGTCATGGACCATAGTAGATTACGACTTAGGTGACGATAATGAGAACTGGTACAATGCAATTAATTATAACTGGTATAATCCGGTAACATTCTCCTATGACTCTGCATGGTGCGGAAACAGTGGCGGATGGATTCATGTACAACATGACCTCGAAGTTCTTGCAGGCGAACCAAATGTTCAGTTCCGTTTCCGTTACGGCAATGTTTCATGGATAGGATCTTATGACGGTGTTGCCCTTGATAACATTAACATCCAGGATCCATTTGCTGATGACCTTGGAGTTATTGCAATTGTTTCGCCTGCAGGCGCATCGGTTGCTTACTCAAGTGCAGAAACTGTGACTGTTACTATTAAAAACTACGGTATCGAAGCACAAAGCGGCTTCCCTGTTAATTTCCAGGTGGATGGCGGAACCATATACACAGAAACTTACACAGGTACAATAGATGTAGGCGAAACTGCTGATTATACTTTCACAGCTACAGAAGATTTCAGTGTTGATGGAGTATATGAAATATGCGCATGGACAAGCTTAACGGGAGATGAAGATGCGACGAACGATCAGACTTGTGAAAGTATTATAAACGTTTCACCTGTATCAGGAACAGGCGCTTATCTTGTTTATTCAAATATAACCGGATATGAACCATTCTACGGCACTGAATATACAGATGCAATGGATGAAGTATTCACTAGTTATACACTTGATTACTTCGAAACACTTGACCCAATTGAAGTATTCAGCGAAGACAATTGCTTTATTCAATTGAACGGTGCTGGTGATCACGGAACAGAATTAAAAGAATTTATGGACAATAATGTTGACCTTGTTGAGGCATGGGTTGAGTCAGGTGGAAACTTGTTCATTAATGCCGGTCAGTATGAAATACTGAATATTGACTTAGGTTTTGATGGAGTGACCCAAAGCCAATACTACTATAGCTATGATGCTACGGCACTAGATGCAACTCATCCAATATTTGTTGGACCTTACACTCCTGTTCTTTCTGAATACTCCGGAGATTTCATGGGATATGGTAAACTTGATGGAGACTATACATTATTAATGGAGGAAGACTTCAGTGGATATGATATTCTTGCTGAAAAAGAATGGGGTTCAGGCACTGTTTTATTCACTAATCTGTATACCCCTTATTATTGGTATTATGCACCCACTGAAGGTATGAATATGCATAGAAATATGCTCGATTACCTGAAACTTTGCGCACCAGTAGATGTTGGTATGACGGATCTAATTGCTCCAGAAAGCGGTTGTGGACTTGGAGATGATGTTTCTATAACTGTAGAGATAACCAACTTTGGTGGTACAACAGTAACTGATGTTCCTGTTAATTACCAGGTAGGTACATCTGCAGTTGTTACTGAAACATACCCAGGACCACTTGAAGGAGGCGCATCAGATACTTACACTTTCACAGCAGGAGCTAGTTTTTCACCAGCAGGTGATTATGATGTAACTGTTTGGACAAGTTTCGGTGGTGATGGCAACGAGTCAAATGACACCTACGCTACAACTGTTACTTCGCTTGAAACTCCGGTGATTGACCTTGGGCCTAACCAAACAATCTGCGACGAATACATAATTGACGCTGGAAACCCAGGTGCAACCTACGACTGGAGCACAGGTGCTTCAACTCAAACAATTGTTGTTACTGAAACAGGAACCTATTCAGTTACTGTTACAGATCCTGAAACAGGTTGTGCAGTTACTGATGCAATAACAGTTACAGTTAACTACTCTCCAACAGCGAGCTTTACTTACACCTCCTTAGGATTATCAGTAACCTTTACTAATACTTCAACAGGCGGTGCAACTTATACTTGGGACTTTGGAGATGGAGGTTCATCAACTGTTGCTAATCCGACACATACATATGATGTTGCTGGCGATTATACGGTAACCCTTACAGTTACCAATAGCTGCGGAACTGATGTATACACAACAACGGTTCCTGCAATTGTTGCTATTGAAAATACTGACCTGGCAAATGCTACCGACATTTACCCGAACCCAACTTCAGGGATTGCGATTGTAGATGTTCATTATGCCTCAGTGCATGATGTAACATTCGAACTTGTAAATACTCTTGGAGAAAATGTTTGGAGTATGAAACCGGGAAGCATTCAAAACGGAACATTTGAAATAGATATGCGTAACCTAGCAGATGGTGTTTACCAATTAAAGGTAACCGCAGATGATGCTACTTACACAAAACAGATTGTACTTACAAAATAGTAAGTTGAAGTAACGAATTAATAAAAAACCCCCGGAGGATTCCGGGGGTTTTTATTTTACATTTTTTATAATTACTAATCAAGATTTCTAACAGTTTCTTACAAGTTTTACATTGGACGCAACCAAACTTAACTTGATTACTAGTATGCTCTTGCAAACAACACTCTTCTTTCACTAAGCTTACCTGAGAAAACACATGTGCCGGGTTCAACCTCCCCCTCAAGAGGGATACACCTGATTGTAGCTTTTGTTTCTTCTTTAATTATTTCTTCTGTTTCGCTAGAACCATCCCAATGAGCAAGTAAAAATCCTCCCTTTTCGATTTGCGTCTTAAATTCCTCCCAGTTGTTTACAATATGCATGTTTTCATCTCTCAATTTCAAGGCTTTTTTGTAAATATTCTGCTGGATTTCTTCAAGGAGTGACTTTATATAATTGGCAAGGTTCTCATTTGGTATTGTAGATTTTTCTTTTGTATCTCTTCTTGCAATCTCAACTGTATTATTTTCAATATCTCGCATACCCATTGCAATCCGAACAGGCACTCCTTTTAATTCATATTCTGCAAACTTCCAACCTGGTTTAGCAGTGTCGCTGTCATCAAATTTCACTGTAATGTCAAAAGCCTTTAATGCCTGCATAATAGCATTCGCTTTTTCGCTGATAGCTTTCAACTGTTCTTCATTTTTATAGATCGGGACAATAACTACTTGCAACGGTGCAAGTTTTGGAGGAATAATCAAACCATCATCATCGCTGTGGGCCATAACCAGAGCACCCATCATTCTCGTACTTACTCCCCAACTGGTTGCCCAAGGATATTCTTGTTTGCCTTCTTTACTTAAATATTTCACATCAAATGCTTTTGCGAAATTCTGCCCAAGAAAATGACTGGTACCCATTTGTAACGCTTTTCCATCCTGCATCATTGCTTCAACGCAATAAGTATCTTCAGCCCCGGCAAAACGTTCCTTCTCAGTTTTCACTCCCTTTATCACCGGTATTGCCATGTAATTTTCCATAAAGTCAGCATACACATTCAGCATCTTAACAGTTTCTTCCACTGCTTCCTCTTTTGTTACATGTGCTGTATGCCCTTCCTGCCAATGAAATTCTGCAGTACGTAAAAACAATCTTGTGCGCATTTCCCATCGCATTACATTTGCCCACTGGTTAATAAGTAGTGGAAGATCTCTGTAACTCTGAATCCAATTTTTATAACAATTCCAGATGATCGTTTCACTTGTCGGACGAATTATGAGCTCTTCTTCCAGTTTGCTGTCTGGGTCAACCATCAATTTTCCCTTTTTATCAGGGTTCGTTTTCAAGCGATAATGTGTTACTACAGCGCATTCCTTAGCAAAACCTTCGGCATGCCCTTCTTCCTGCTCGAGGAACCCTTTTGGGATGAGTAACGGGAAACTTGCATTTACATGTCCTGTTTCCTTGAATTTTTTGTCCAGTATACTTTTCATTTCCTCCCAGATAGCCCATCCATGGGGCTTAATTACCATACAACCCCTAACGGCTGAATTTTCAGCTAAACCGCTGTTTATCACCAGGTCATTGTACCATTCTGAGTAGTTGATAGTCCTGCTTGTTATCTTATCAGCCATATTGTAACTTTGGTATGATGTTTGAAATTTTCCAGTGCGCAAAAATACTAAAAGCGCTTCAGCACAAATTGTTAACTCTTAAAAATTATCGTATGAAGCTTCTTCACATAACCCTGATTGCTTGTGCATCTTTCTATCTTGCTTCTTGTGCCGCAACCGCACAAACTACGAGCAAGACTGATGATATTTATTACAGTTCGGGCGAAAGCAAAGAGGCGGAGGTGATAACCCCTTCAACTGAAGAAACGACTACTACAACAAAGGAGGCACCATCTGAGGAATCTTACAGATATTCTCAGTCTCCTGAGGATGAGGATGAGTACAGGGTTTATTCTGATGATTTTAGTTCAGAAAAATACTATGATGAGGAAGGAAATGAGTACATTGTAAATAACTACTATTACGAAGACAATTATTACGACGACTATTATTATTCAAATAATATACGTAGGTTTTATAATCCTTACTATGGATACAGTTACTGGTCGCCTTGGTATTCAAGTTGGTATTATGACCCCTATTGGCATTCGCCAGGTTTTCATATCAGTATAGGATGGGGTTGCGGGCCATCATGGTACAATCCTTATTATTCATACTATAATCCTTGGTATAACCCATGGTACAGTCCTTATTACGGATACGGTTACGGATCTTACTGGAACGGTTACCATAACGGTTACTGGAATGGCTATTACGACGGCTACTACGGTGGTTATTACAATGATTACTACGGTTATAATGGTTATTATGATAACGGCTATGGCGACAATGGCTATTACTATGGTCCGAGAGATGAAACCGCTTCAAACACGAATGATGGTTCAAATGGTTCATCCTACTATGGTTCTTCAATTGATAAGCTAAGTGATAATAGGAACAATGTATTTGGTCAAAACAGCCCTCAACCAAGTGTTTATGATGTAACCGGCCGAGGTGACGATGAAATTCAGAAAGATCCTGAAATCATCGTTAGTGAAAACAAACCTGCAACTGAAGAAGGAAAGGTAAGAGTTGTAAAATATTACAGCGCCGATTCTAAACCTGCAACTACAGATAATGCTGTAGCAGTTCCCTCAAAAGGTAACACTCCTTCAGGGGTTTCTTACTCAACTCAGGATAAAAATAATGCCCCCCCTGTGAAGAGAAATGATGATATGTATTCTCCTTCTACAATTGATAATAGAAATGAAATGGAAATGAAACAGGATATGCCTGTGAGGGAGCATAAGAATTATCAAAGTGCACCAATAGAGAATAACAGGTATGAGCAAGCGCCTTCAAAAACAATTGAACGAAACAGCCAACCTGAAAAAAAGTATAATTCAAACAGTTCAAATAATAACAAGAGTTACAACAACTCTTCATCAAGTAGAAATTCGGGAAGTTATTCCTCCTCTCCTTCAAGAAGCAGTTCTTCAGGGAGCAGTACTTCCAAGAAAAGAAGCGGAGGAAATTAATCAAGAAAAACATTCACAGTTTAATTTATTCGTAATGAAAAGGCTATACATAATTGTTGCCCTGGCATTTTCTGCCCCCACATTTGCACAAACAGATGCTGATGCACTCCGTTATTCCATGCTTGATTTTGGAGGGACGGCAAGGGCTTTAGGTTCAGCAAATGCTTATGGCGCCGTAGGCGGCGACTTCAGTTCAGTGAGCATAAACCCTGCTGGGCTGGGCATTTACAGGAGCTCGGAGCTGATTCTTTCTCCCGGTTTAGCGAACATTAAAGCAAGTGCAAATTTTTTTGGAACCGGCACTGAAGAAAACAAATATGACTTTTATTTAGGTAACGCAAGTTTGGTTTTTTCTTCTATTGGAGATAAAGAAAAAAGTGATGGATGGGTAGGTGGAAATTTTGGAATCGGCTATAACAAACTTGCGAACTTTAACAGTGAGGTATATTATACTGGGTTTAACAATGCAAGTTCATTACTTGATGTATATGCTAATCGTTTGAATGGTATCAACCCGTCAGATGCATTTTCAGCTGATCCATTTGGAGCAGGTTTAGCATGGGAAACCTATTTGTTAAACCCAAACCCTGATGATTCAACAACTTATTTCGGCGTTGTAAATGGGGGTAATGTACAGCAATCAAAATATATTTCTACAAAAGGTGGGTTAAATGAAATGGCGATCAGTTTCGCCGGCAATTATGCTAATAAAATTTACATTGGTGGAACCATTGGCGTTCCTTTCATTAATTATGATAACATAACAACTTACTCAGAAGAAGATGTAAATGCAGTTCATAATGATTTTGTAAATTTTGCACAAACTGATGTTCTTAGTACTGATGGTGTCGGGATAAACATCAAACTCGGTATGATATACAGGCTGAACGACATAATTCGTCTTGGTGCAGCCGTTCATTCCCCAACTTTGTTTCAAATGAATGATGTATACTATTCAACAATGGAATCATCACTGGATGCAAGCGGTGAATACTCTTATGACTCGCCATTGGGTGAATACGATTATGAATTAGTAACACCCTGGAGAGTGATAGGCAGTGCCGCTTTTACATTTAAGAAAGCAGGTTTACTCAGTGTCGATTATGAATTTGTAGATTACAGTGAGGCTAACTTTAACTACGGATATGGGTTAAATTCGTTAGCAGAGAACGAAGCAGAAACTGCAGTGAACAACAGTATAGATGCAAAATACGGAACTGCTTCAAATATTCGTATTGGTGGTGAAATTGCTTATGAAGTATTTCGTTTCCGTGCGGGGTATGCCATCATAGGCTCACCTTTCCAAGATGGCGTTGCGACGGGCGATGCAGATCTTTCTAAAAATACTTACAGTGCAGGAATCGGGATAAAGGGCGAAAGTGTTTTTCTTGACCTCGGTTATTCCCATTCTACAAGCACTGAATATGATATACAATATTTAAATGTCAATCCAGACATCCCGAATAACGGGTCAACAATTGACAAGGGAGTGAATAACTTCCAGGTAAGTTTAGGTTTTAGGTTTTAATGATTGTTAAGAAACAAAGAGTCCCGCCTTGTGCGGGATTTTTTGTGTATTTCCCTGTTTAAGAGCAATTCTATTTTCTTTCATACTTCAAACCTTCCTTCATTACTTTTGTTCATTCTTTATGCCTTACAAAAACCTGCAAGAGTTCATTACTACCCTTGAAAAGGCCGGTGAATTAGTCCGGGTGAAAGAATATGTAAATCCTGTTCTTGAAGTAACAGAAATAGCTGACAGATACATTAAGAACAACAAGCCAGCTCTGCTTTTTGAAAATACTGGAACCGGATTTCCTTTACTCATTAATGCACTCGGCTCTTACAAACGTATGTGTATTGCTCTTGGAGTAAATGAACTCGATGACATTGCAAGAGACATAGAGTATCTTTTTAAAAAATTCTCTACCCCCAAAAATAACTTACTCGAAAAAGTAATGATGCTACCTGAATTGGGGAAAGTAGCATCCTGGATGCCCAAAACTTCAAAAGGAAAGGGTGAGTGCCAGCAGGTAATTGATCTGAATCCTGACATTACAAAACTTCCGGTGATGCAATGTTGGCCAGCTGATGGTGGGAAATTCCTCACATTACCTATCATTCACACAATTGACCCAGAAACAAATATCCGCAATGTTGGGATGTACCGCATGCAAGTGTTTGATAAACAACTTACAGGTATGCATTGGCACAAGCACAAAGTAAGTGCAGGCCATTTTACCAAGTATAAAAAGTTAAAAAAGCAAATGCCTGTAAGCGTTGCTCTCGGTGGGGATCCAGTTTATACATACTGCGCTACAGCTCCTCTCCCGCCGAACGTAGATGAATATCTATTGGCAGGTTTTATCAGGAAGAAAAAAGTAGAACTGGTGAAATGTATTACTAATGACCTTTATGTACCTGCTGATGCCGATTTTATAATTGAAGGCTATGTTGACCCGGATGAAGATTTTATTTTAGAAGGCCCTTTTGGAGATCATACAGGGTATTATTCTTTGGCTGATTATTATCCTAAGTTTCATATCACATGTATTACACACAAAAGGAATGCAGTTTATCCTTCCACTATTGTTGGAGTACCCCCGCAAGAAGATGCCTGGATTGGGAAAGCAACTGAAAGGATTTTTATTTCTCCGATAAAACTCACCTTGCTTCCGGAAGTAGAAGACATGGAGTTACCTATTGAAGGGGTGTTTCATAACCTAACAATTGTAAAGATCAGGAAAGAATTTGCAGGGCATGGGCAAAAGGTGATGAATGCCATGTGGGGAGCGGGGCAAATGATGTTCAATAAAATACTTGTTATTTGTGATGATTCTGTAGATATTCATGACTACGAGGCTGTTGCAAAACATTTAAGCACACATGTTGATCCCGCATCAGATATTTACCTCAGTAGCGGCCCGATGGATGTATTGGATCATAGTTGCAGTAAATTTTCTTTCGGTGGTAAGATGTGCATTGATGCTACTGTGAAGTATGAAGAAGAAATGAATGTCTTTTCACAGATACAACATGTATCAGATATAAAAATTGATAAAATGTTGTTACAGAAAAAATTTCCCGAAATAGACTCTATACATGATGATCTTTTGAAAAAAAACATTTCAATAGTAACAATTGGAGTAAAGAAGAGCAGGAAAAATCATATCAGGGAATTGAATAACCGCCTGTATGAAGAAGAAGTTTTTAAACAAGTGAAATTCATTATTTATGTTGACGATGTAGTGGAAGCAAGTGACTTGGGTGTTGTTACCTGGAATTTTTCAAACAATATTGACCCAAAACGGGATATTTTTATTCTCAATAATATTGGCGGAGGCGTTTCCCATTGCGGCATTGATGGTACAAGAAAAACAAAACAATGGGATGATTTCCATCGCCCATGGCCAAATGTGATTGTGATGGATGAAAAAACAATTTCAGAGATTGATAATAAATGGAATTCCTTACAACTTGGCGAGTTTCTTCCTTCGCCTTCGTTAAAATATAAGAAACAGGTTTTGAATGAAGGGGCAGTTGTAATTGAATAATTGTTTAAACGATTTGTGGCAAACACATTTTTACTTCATCTTCTGCTCCCGCCAGTTTTGCAGTATACTAATGTCCTTCAATATAATTTTTCCCCCGCTCAAATCCTTTTCAACATCAGGTAGCAGCGGCCATGATGCTGCCTGCATCGGCATGTCAAAAATAAAGTTGCCGGGCGCAAAGATGATATTCACACACAGGCAAGAATGGCAACCAGTTGTAGGGTCATTTTCTTTTGCTGATTTGTAATAGAGGTTCATTACTTCTATAGAATTACCGGCCTGCTTTTGCAATTGGATCTGAATAATGTTCCCAGCATACTTGTACGGTATTTGCAAACTGAACAGGTTCTCATCTGCATGAAAGTTAATCGGGTGTTCAACTTCGGAAGCTAGCGATTGATTGAGAATAGGGCTTGCAACCACTTTTGATAACAATGCATTTTGATCCAGCCCGTTTGTATCAATTATCGAAAAATATAAAACTGCGTCGCTGCTTTGTGCAAATACATTGGCAGAAAAAAGAAGTAATATGATGAATTGTTTCATGCTGTGAAATTACCATTAGTTTGGGTTTTTGAATACTTAAAATAAAATATTACTGTCATTTTTTGTAGCCCTCTAGCAGTTCATTAATATTGCCCGCTACCTCTATGCCGGCATGTTTACCAACATCTTCAAAAATAGTTTTACCACTTTGCTTTTCCCTTAGCTGAACAGTTATTTCAGAAACCATGCTCTCATGCACCCGACCATCCATCAAACCTAGAATAGGTGATACAAGTTCAGCGCCGGGAGGCCTTGTTGCATACACATTCAGGATAAATTTTTTGTCTTCAAGAGTTACAGAAACATGATTTTTCTCAATTTCGATATGCTTTAATTTTGCTCCGGTATAGGTCGCAAATTTTTGAATTTTTCCATCCTGCAGAAATGCACAAATAAACCCGACAAACGATGTCCCAATCCAGGGAATTTTCGCAACAGAAAGCTTGAAAGATGTTTTGTCTTTTCCAAAATGATTGCTTTGCATCCAGATCCAGGAAGATGGAAAACTCCTGCCCCAGTCTTTTTCAAGATACCCTCGGCCGCCGTTAAAATTTACTTCCTGTCCGTCAATTATAATTCTACCTAGCAAATTAAAATGCATGCTCACAACCTGGTGATAACATTCCATGAAGGGAACGAAAGAATACCACCCCATGATACCTGGTGCAAGTAATTTTTTCTCCCATTCTGCATGTTCTGTAAAACTGATCTTCCCTTTCATCTCTTTCAAATTCAATTTGAGGCGATTCATAGAAAATGAATTTTCTCCAATGCTTACTTTAAATCTCTTTGCTGATGGATGAAATTCTTCGTACAAAAATTTATGATAAACAGCAGTAAATTTTTTCCCATCGAGTATTTGAATGAATGATTGCTTATTACCCTTAGCATCCATGGCTACGCCGGGAATGATGGCAAAAGCATGGTTACCATCAGCGCTTACCATCTTAAAATACCATCCTTCGAAAAATTTTTTCTTCTTGAACCAGCCATGATAGTTCTCATGATTGAAAAATGCTTTGGTGTAGGCTGAGAGTTTTGACATTTATGAATGGTTCATTATATGTCATTGCGAGCGCAGCGAATCAATCTCAGATTGCTTCGAAACATTACATGGTTGATTTTAATTGAATGTTTCTCGTAATGACCTTCTTTTGTTGGTTATTCTTTTATAAAGCTTGAAGAATATACTCCACTTACTGTTTTTATTTTCACGGCATAAAAACCTGCAGGAAATTCTTTTACATCAATAGTTTTTTGTAAAGCATTTATAGAAACTACTTTAACTATTTCTCCCAGCTGGTTTATGATCTTAAGCGATTCGACAAGGTCTTCAGAAATGATGTTGATCTTTTCTAATGTTGGGTTGGGATATAGCTTGAGTGTAATTCTATCTTGTTGAATAATGCCTACAGTTTGATAACTCAGATCGCTAATATATCTTGGCATTAGTTGGTATCCATCAGTATAGGGGCTCTCAGTATCAAATTGTGTTCCTATGCCTTCTATTACAAAGTCGAATGCACTGGGGTCTAAACTGAAGGTTGATAATTCTGTATTGTTATCAATTCTCACAATAAAAGTTTCAGAACCATCAGTAAACTCAACATTAAATGAACTACCATCGCCCAGCCATTGAGAAGGGTCAACAAGATCCACTGATGCGATTATCCATAACATGGATTCTGTACTTTCACCAAGGCTAGAAATTATTGGGGCATCTATCAGTCCATTATCTTCAGAAATAAATATTATCGTATCCGGAATTATCTCTGTCAGCCCATTAAACTGATCTATCTCTCCGTTCACAGTAACTTCATCACCTTCTGTAACTGTGTAGCCGAAGGTTTCTGCAAAACTGAAGACGGAAATACCACCTGTGTTATCAATCAACGTAAACTGTAATCCGCCGTCCCAGAGGTTAATCCCGTATACAACACCTGTAATGGAAACTAAATCGCCAAGGTTTGTGCAGACACCATCATCATCTTCGCCATGTATATCTGCAATATTCACCGGTGTATAGATAACGGGTTCTTCATCATTATCAGTAATAAAAAGATCAAGATCGCCGGATAAACCTGTTACGCAACTTCCGGAAAGAATACTTATGTTTATGATAAGATCTTCTGTAGTTTCAATTTCCGTGTCGTCAATAATAGCAATGTCAAATGTTTGTGTTGTGGTTCCGCCATCAGTAAATGTAATGATGGTTGGCAATGAAAAAGTATAATCACTTCCTTCCTCCATCGTAGAAGCTGCATCTAAATACAGTTGCACTTCACAGTCAGCAGTTTCACTCATCGTTACTTCCCCTGTAACAGTTCCCACCCCTTCATCAGCAGTAATTTCATCTGTAATATCCACTACTCCTGTTCCGGTTACATCATCACTCTCAATAAAAATTTCTATTTGATCGTCAGGGCCTGCAACGCACTCTCCGCTTGTAACTGTGTAATAAATAATAAAACTTTCCGTCGGTTCCACTTCAAAGTCATCAACAATACCTACATCTATTGTTTGCGTACTAGCGCCGCCTTCTGTAAAAGTTACTGTGAAAGAAGTGAAGCCGAAATCCGTAGGGAGATCAGCAGTAACTTCTGTATAGCCAATACTAAAAACACAATCGGCACTTTCAGAAAGTGTAACATCATAGTAAGCAACTCCAGAAGTTTCAACTACTGTTAAACTTGTAGGGCTGAAATTATAAGTTGGTGAACTTGTGCCTGCTTGCGGAGTAATTGAAATATCATCCAGCGCAAATTCATCTCTGCTGCCTGAGCCACTAACATCCTCTCCTGTCCATCTCAAATACAAGTATTCGCCATCTGCAACTGAAAATCCGGTTATAGAAGTTGTTATTGTTTCCAAGTAAGGCGTAAAATCTGCAGCTTCTGGTGATGTATAATCAGCTTCAGGAACAGAAGTATATGTAACATCATCTGTTGAGTAAGTTAAATTATAACTATTAGCTCTTCCCTGATCGTTCAATACATAGATAGAATAAGAAACATCCAACTGTCCTATGGTTATCCCGGTGTTGTTGATCATGCGCAGCGTAAAACTTCCGGGCGTAAAATCATCAGCTGTTGGCTGAACCATCAAGCCCTGGTTGCCGGAAATATCTACAGCATACACTCCACCGGTAGTAACTAATCCGGAAGTGGAACCTCTTGCAAAATCACCCGTAATTCCTTCCCCACCGAAACCTACGTCTCCATCACTAAAACCTAAAGCAGCCCAGGTGTTAGAATTGAGTTGCCCGCCAGAAGGTGATGCCGAGAAACCTGTTCCGTCAAAGCCAGTAAAATCAATAGTCTCAGCCGAACCGGCTGAAGATAGACTCAACTGCGCAATTGCTGAAAATGAAACAATTGCAATATAAATAAGTGTAAATATTTTTTTCATAGAATGGTCTTTTGATGTTTCAAATATACTTTCTTTTCGGAGTTATAAAAAAGATTCTCCGGCCGATAGACCATGTGAATAAAATGTTAAGTTTTAGATTCGTATTTCAGTTTTTGCATTAATTTTCAGCCTGTGATAAAAAATAAATTAACACCGGCAGCGGGATTATTGTTACTGTCAGAGCCATTTATGGCAGACCCGAACTTTAAACGAACAGTAGTATTACTCTGTGAGCAGGCTGAGGATGGAGGTACAGTAGGATTTATTCTTAATAAAACACTTCAAATCAAAGTGAGTGATGCTTTGGTTGATTTTGATGAAATAAGCAATGACTTGTATTACGGAGGGCCTGTTGCACAGGATACACTTCATTACCTTCATACTTATGGGGATTTGATTGAAGACAGTATGCATATTGTAGATGATGTGTATTGGGGTGGAAATTTTGAACAACTTACTAATTTGCTTAAAGCCGGTACCTTGGAAATGGATAAAATAAAATTTTTTCTCGGTTACAGCGGATGGAGCCCCGGGCAACTGGAAGAAGAGATGCAACAAGATGCATGGATATTAACACCGGCAAAAACCTCCTACATTTTTGGAGTTGATGAAAAAATATTATGGACGAATATTCTGAAAGACATGGGTGGAGATTATTCGCAGATTATCCATTACCCTGAAAATCCTATCCTGAATTGATAATTACTTACTTAGTGTATTATGAATCAACTTACATGACTTCAATAACTTTTTGATCAGCTATTGCATAAATCTTATCCGCCTTTTTTGCCACTATTGCTTTTGAACCGGTGAACTCACCGAAAGAAGGTAAAACAAGATGCAAACCACTAAAATAAAAACAAGGTAGATACAAACTCTGCCTGGCTTTGCCTCTTAACCGTACTGCCGGGTGTATGTGCCCGCATATGTTAAGGGAAGACGGCTTTTTAAGAGGTTCATGAGAAAGTTGAAACCTTCCCAGTGTTAAATTCATTCCACATAGTTCTATCCCTAATTGTTCATATACATCATTATCAAACACATCATGATTGCCATGTACGAGTTTGAAACAGGTATTGTTGTATCTTTTTATCCAGTTTTTAACTAAAATTACCCCCTCATTTATGTCACTATGAAACATATCACCGAGGATAATTACATCCATTGGGTCGAAAAGGCTCATCACAAATGATAGTCTTTTAAGTGTGTTTTCAGTTAAGTTAGAAGGTACTGCAATTGCATGTTTCCTGAAATGCGCATCCTTGGTAAAATGCAGGTCTGACAACAAAAGTGTCCTTTTTTTCTGCCAGAAAATTATTTTTTCGGCACTCAGTAATAATTTTTCCCCCTCTATCGTTATTTCCATGTAACAAAATTCGGTAGAATGAACGATATCTTATCAAGAAAAGCAAGGAATCACCACTCACATATTGTATTATTGCAAAAATATTTCAAAAAGAAAGGTATGAAAAGGCTCTTATATTGGATTATCCCTGTTTTTTTAATGGCTTCATGTACACCCGAAGAGATAGAGGAGGTGCTCAATCCTGATTTGGAAGTAAATACGGATAAGACTGTTTATGTAATAACCGGATCACCTGCTGATGGGTATCCATACCAGATTGTGAAAACAACAATCGATACGGTGGAAACTATTGTTGGCGATTCTGAAAACAATTACTGGGGATTGCGGGTTTCAAATGATAAAACTCAATTTATTTGTTTTAAATCACCTTATGATGGAACTGACGACAGGGGTTTTAATGAAGTAACAGAATCAGAACTGTGGTTATTTAACCTTGATGGTACAAACGGTACCATTATCACTGATCTTGCGATGCAAGGCTTTAGTTCAATGGGATACGCAAACTGGCACCCCTCAGGAACTCATGTTGTAATAACAGCCTCCAAATCTGATGATGCCGATGGAAAATCACAACTTTACCTTGTGAGTATGGCAGACGGAACTGTAAAAAAGATTAGCACAAGGAATGTGGAGCATTCTCACCCCTGTTTTTCACCCGATGGTAAAGACATAACGTATCGAGCATATGCAAATACAAGCGATGACAATGAAGATGATTTTGAGGTTTATTATTCTTCCTATGACGAAGCAATACAGGAAATAACAGGGGAAAAAAGAGTTACTAATAACAGTTTTGAAGACAAATTTCCCTACTTTAGTGGGGATGGATATTACATTACCTATAATTATACTTTTGATATCTCATCCAATGTTGACAGAATAGTTTTGTACGATACAGAGAATGAAACATTTTCTGAGTTTAATGATATACAGGATAAATACAGTACAAAGAATGCAATATGGAGCGATGCAAATACTTTTTATTTTGAAGAAAATATAACGGGCAAACTGAATACTTATGTTCGTCGGCTAAATGTTGACAATGCAAGTGAAATAAAAGTAGTAAGAGATCTTAATTCAGTATTAAATTTCCGTGACCCTCAGCAAGTGGATTAACTTATTAATAGATTACCAAAACCCGCAGAATAAATTCTGCGGGTTTTTATTCCAGGAAATATTTTTATCTTTAGATACTACCCCAGCACATTTTTTAGACCCTAAATTCTCTGGATATTTTACATATTGTAATTGGAAGATAGCAGTTAAAAACTCTTTTCAAAATACTATTCCTCATTTCTGAATATAACCGTGTCATTGATTTCATCTGCTAATATTTTACTATCAGAACTAACTTCTCCTGCCAATACCTTTTTAGATAATTCATTCACAATTTCTTTTTGAATAACTCTTTTCAGAGGCCTTGCGCCAAACTGTGGATCAAAACCCTCCTCGGCTAACCAGTTAATCAATTCATCACTGAAATTAATTTGGATTCCCTTTTCTGTAAGCATCGTTTTCAGCCCCTCAAGTTGAATTTCCACTATGTCTTTAATTTCATTTTTCATCAAGGGCTTAAACATTATTATTTCATCAATTCGGTTCAAAAACTCAGGTCTGATGGTTTTACGCAGTAAATCCATTATTTCTAACCTGGTAGTTTCAGTAACCGCAAGCAAGTTATTTTCAGTAACTCCTTCAAATCTTTCCTGAATAATATGCGACCCAATGTTACTTGTCATGATGATAATTGTATTTTTGAAATCGACAGTTCTTCCTTTGTTATCAGTTAATCTACCATCATCTAAAACCTGAAGCAAGATATTGAATACATCCGGGTGTGCTTTTTCAATTTCATCCAATAATATGACAGAATAAGGCTTTCTGCGCACAGCCTCTGTGAGTTGCCCTCCCTCATCATAACCGACATAACCCGGAGGGGCACCTATGAGTCTTGACACAGAATGCCTTTCCTGGTATTCACTCATGTCAATTCTCGTCATGGCATGTTGATCATTGAAAAGAAAATCTGAAATGGCTTTTGCAAGTTCTGTTTTGCCTACTCCAGTAGTTCCAAGAAAAATAAATGAGCCGATTGGCTTTTTCGGATCCTGCATTCCAGCCCTGCTTCTGCGGATGGCATCGGCCACAGCAGTAAGGGCTTCATCCTGGCCTACCACTCTTTTATGCAATTCATCTTCGAGGCGAAGCAATTTCATCTTTTCACTCTCTAACATTTTTGCAACCGGAATACCAGTCCATTTTGCCACTATTTCTGCAATGTCTTCGGCATCCACCTCTTCTTTCATCAAACGTTTTGAAGAATCTAAACTTTTCAATTCTTTCTCAAATACAGTCAGGTCATTTTCAGCTTCTTTAATTTTTCCATAGCGAAGCTCTGCCACTTTTCCATAATTCCCTTCCCGTTCAAATTGTTCTGCCTGTAATTTCAGTTGTTCAATGTCAGACTTCTTTTGTTGGAGTTTGTCTACTAATTCTTTTTCAAGTTGCCATTTTGCTTTTATAGCATTACGTTGTTCAGAAAACTCTGTAATATCTTTGTTCAATTCATCCAATTTCCTCTCATCCTTCTCCCTTTTAATTGCTTCCCTTTCAATTTCCAGCTGGCGTATTTTTCTTTCTATTTCATCGAGTTCTTCGGGTACAGAATTCATTTCTAATCGTAGTTTAGCTGCTGCTTCATCCACAAGGTCAATTGCCTTATCCGGTAGTTTTCTGTCAGAGATATATCTTGCACTTAACTCTACGGAAGCAATAATGGCTTCATCTTTTATCTGCACTTTATGGTAATTTTCATAGCGTTCTTTCAAACCTCGTAAAATGGAAATTGAATCATCATTACTTGGTTCATCTACCATCACTTTTTGAAAACGCCTTTCGAGTGCTTTGTCCTTTTCAAAGTATTTTTGATACTCATTCAAAGTTGTCGCACCAATCGCTCTAAGGTCACCTCTGGCAAGTGCGGGTTTTAAAATATTTGCTGCATCCATTGCGCCTTCGCCACCTCCAGCCCCCACCAGGGTATGTATCTCGTCAATGAACAATACAAACTGCCCTTCGCTTGCAATCACTTCTTTTGTTACTGCCTTTAATCTTTCCTCAAATTCGCCTTTATATTTAGCGCCCGCAATTAAAGCCCCCATGTCGAGTGAATAAATAATCTTTGATTTCAGGTTTTCAGGAATATCACCATTTATTATCCTGTGTGCTATTCCTTCAGCAATTGCAGTTTTTCCAACACCGGGGTCGCCTACAAGGATAGGGTTATTCTTTGTTCTTCTTGAAAGTATGTGTAAGACCCTTCTTATTTCTTCATCTCTCCCAATAACAGGATCAAGCTTTCCGCTTTTTGCCCGTTCATTTAGGTTGATGGCATACTTATTCAAAGCGTTGATCTGATTTTCACCACTCTGCGTATTCATAGTGGTACCTTTACGTAGTTCTTTTATTGCGGATTTAACATCTTTCTCAGTTACACCTTGCGCCTTCAACAATTTACTTACTGAGTCGTTGCTAGCGAGAATTCCTAACAGTAAATGTTCAACTGAAACAAATTCGTCATTGAATTCCTTCAAATAATTCTGAGACTTTGCAATGGTAAGGTTCGCTTCACGGGAAAGGTATTGTCCACCTTGGTCTGAAACTTTTGGAAGTTTGGCAAGGTCTTCGTCCAGCTTTTGTTGTACATAATTCAGATTCACATTTAGTTTTTTCAACAAGTATGCAATTACTTCATCATCACCTCCTAACAATGATTTCAAAATATGTTCATTGGAAATTTGCTGATGGTCAAATTGCAT
>JBJXHH010000209.1:0-8485 GCA_046160675.1 Chitinophagales bacterium | reverse complement strand
GTCAGATCATCAAGCAAACCAAATCTGTAATCATTGAAAACGGAATATGCATAAGGCATATCAGTAGTCCACCAGCGTTTCCATTGCCTTGCAAGTTCGCCTTCCACTTCATTATAAATAGTGTCCTCCATCGCCAGCATCCTGTCGGCTTGAAAAGTTGTGTTCATGAGATCTGCATACCGGTTCACAAAGTAATGCCTGAATTTTTCATTTTGATTTAAAGCATAAAATTGCTCCATATTATAATTATATCCGAAAAGGTAACTGATCATATCTGTGTACGCATTTGTCCATGCGCTGTAACCCAACCCCCATTCAACATCAATTAACCCGTACTGCCATTTATTGTTTCCGCCCCTATCTCTGAAAATTTTAATATTATTCCATGGCCAGTCAGCATTGCCGAGGTAGGTTTCTGCGATCAAATAATCTGTGAATTGATAAAGATCCAAATACTGATTAGCAATACTGAAAAAATCTGTATCCGTTGGGGTTGGATAATAATAGAGGTAATCTTTCATATCATAAAAATCACTGTCGCTACCGCTGAGGGTACGCAAAACCCCGCCGTACCAGTAACTCAAACTCAACAGGTCAAGTTCTTCATTCGGTACATTATGCACATGTTCAAAATGCGGCTCATCCAGCTTATCTCTCAGTTCATACAAACCCCAGTATTCGCCGTTTAAAAAAACAACTATAGGTGTGTAAGCCATATGCTCGTTCAGAGTTCCGTCTGTAATTCGGGTCATATAAGCATCTTTGTAAGGCAACACATTACTGAAGTTACTTCCGTTACGCAGATAAAATCTTTCATAATCATCTACATACCACAGGCGGGGAATGATTGGGTAGTTCAATATTCCATCTCCGTATGATGAATTATCGGGTTCTATGCGGAAACTTTTCTGGGAAAGACTTCTGCTGCCTCCTGCACCGCCATCAATTTTTATCCCGGCATTTTGTTCAAACGCATTGATGTGCAGGCTATCGAAGTATTCAATGTAACAGGGTTTTTTCCAGTCTGTCCACCAGTTATCATAAATACCTGAAGCTCCATAAAGATTAACATCATCAGTTGTGATGGAAATAACAGGAACAGTAATGTCCTCGTCAACTAAGTAAGTATTGGTTATCACTTTACCGGGGAGTAAAACACCAGTATTATCAAAACACCTTGCTTTCAAAACTGTAGTATAAGAAATGTCTATCGGGGTGCCGGTGTATAGATTATCACTAGTAGTAGGAATTTGTCCATCAGTGGTATAATAAACTGATACATCTCCGGCGGGGATTGTGATAGCAGTGGAAATTGCAGCATCATAAAATCCCGCATTTAATGTAAACGCAGGACTTGCTACGTATCCTGTGTATGAGGTTGAGGCATTATTGCTGTAACCGGGGGTTGCTGATGTAAATATTTGCAGCGTATCATTTCCATCTGTTTTCCTACCAATAGAAAAATCTGCTTCGAGATCGTCAACAAGTATTTGATCAATAATAACTCCTGAAGCATCTGATAAAAATAAAGTTTCACCTTCGGTTCCTATTTTGAAATTTGTATGCAGGTTAGTTCCTGAATAGTAGCTGCTGTACCAAAATGGAAAATCAATACTCCATAGTATTTCTGAGGTAGCCAATGCAAAAGATAAAAACGGGTTTGCAGTCAGATCGCTTGAACCTGAACTTACATTGTGTACTTGCACTGCTAGAACATTAGTTCCTACAGTAAGATACGCATGCAAAGTAGCCTCATCAATAGGAAACTGCATTGGCGCATAACCAGCATACATACCAGATTCATGGTCAAGGCCAGAGGGTGCATCATATGCTGGTGTTCCTGAAAAACCGTAAGATGCAATAATGTTTCCGTTCAGGTATGCTACAAATCCATCGTCAAAATCAATATGAAATATTGCGTTATTTATTTCCGAAGTATCATCAACATTAAATGCATAGCGCATATATACACTCATAGTTCCGGGCGAAACGATGCTCGAATCATCTGCATCTCCATAGCCAACACTTGCTTCACCAGTATTCCAGCCACTGTCGTCAAAACCGAGGTTCATCCAATCTGTAGGAGTAGTTGCATCAGGTACAATGTAATTCCAAACAACGTCTTCGCTGACAGGAAATTCATAATGATCAGTTGTAAAATCAGGAAGGCGGTCCTTTCCTGAAGCATACACAAACAGGTGATTAGAAGGGTTAAGCAGGATGGGCGGAAATGTCCATTTTGCAAGTTCGAGGGAATCGTCACTGATAGAATAGCCACTGAGATTTACTGTGGAACTTCCGGAGTTGTACAATTCAAACCAATCTTCATAATCGCCATCTTCATCGAGTATTTGCGTTGCATTCCTGTTGCTTGCTTCATTTAAAACAATTTGTGCAGGTAATGCAGTAAACAAAAAAACAATAGCTGCGAGGAGAGTAAATTTTTTCATGAATTTTGCTGTTCTTTCAAGACGAAATTACAAAACCTTCTGTTGCCCGGGTTATGCAGCTATTTCAATGGTTTTGCCGTCATGCAGTTGAAATGTTGAAAGATTGGGCAATAGGCGGGAAACACAGCCCCTACTTTTGTAACTACAACTTTAAATTCTAACAAAACAATGACAGATACAGCTCAGTTAAAGAAGATATGCAGCCAGGTACGCAGGGATATTATCAGGCAGGTACACGGCTGCCAGAGTGGCCACCCGGGTGGAAGTTTAGGCTGTACCGAGTTTTTTGTCGCCTTGTATTTTGATGTTATGAAGCATAACAAAAATTTCAACATGGATGCAAAAGGTGAAGATGTATTTTTTCTCAGCAATGGGCATATCTCTCCTGTTTGGTACAGTGTGCTTGCAAGAAGCGGGTATTTCCCAGTAAGTGAACTTGCTACATTCAGAAAAATTGATTCCAGGTTACAAGGTCACCCAGCAACTGCTGAACACTTGCCCGGAATAAGAATAGCAAGCGGAAGTTTGGGGCAGGGATTGAGTGTCGCCATTGGTGCAGCTTTAACAAAAAAACTCAACGGCGAAAAAACCCTTGTGTACAGTTTGCATGGCGACGGGGAGATGGACGAAGGGCAAATTTGGGAGGCTGCTATGTTTGCAGCACATCATAAAGTTGATAATCTGATTTCTACAATTGATTATAACGGCCAGCAGATTGACGGACCTACAAATAAAGTAATGGGGCTCGGAAACCTGCATGCAAAATGGGAGGCTTTCGGTTGGGAGGTTTTAGACCTGCCGCAAGGAAACGATATAGAACAGGTTCTTACTACATTAAAACATGCGCATACTTTCATAGGTAAAGGCAAACCGATTATGATCATTATGCATACAGAGATGGGTAAAGGTGTTGACTTCATGGAAGGCACTCATGAGTGGCATGGCATAGCACCCAACAACGAACAAAAAGACAAAGCGCTGGCGCAGTTAGAAGAGACATTGGGAGATTATTGAAATCAGGTAAAATAAATTTCTTTACCCCCAACAAATTATTTTATAATCACAAGTTTCTTCGAAACAACCTCTTTTTCAGATTCAAATTGCATAGTATAGGTTCCCGCAGGAAAATAAGTAAAGTCTATTTTCATTTGCCCTTTCATCACATTCTCTTCCTTGTAAAGAGTTTTCCCAAACTGGTCAATTGCACTCAGTGTTATTGTATTGTTAGTATTTATAGCATCAAAGCTTACAATAATTTCTCCCTGTGATGGATTAGGATAGATATGAATTTTATTCAAAAAAGATTGATCGCTTATATCCACAGCTTCAGAAACATTCACTCTCACAAGTTCATCTTCTTCCTGGTCAACAAACCAAATCATCCCGTCAGGGCCTATTTTAATTCCCATCAAACCCTCTCTGCCTGTTTGCAGGCGCTTGAGTTCTGTTGCGGGAACGGTTGTGATATCATAAATAATAATCTCACCAGTAGCATGGTCGCTTACAAGCATGTAATCATCTATCACATCAATACCTACCGGTTCTATAATTCCTTCAGTTACTATTTCCGCCCAATCGCAACCGCTGATGATATTTGACTCAGCAAGGGGTTCATTCGTAGGTGTCCAGTCGCCTGTTACAGAACCTGTTTTTGTGTCAAGTTTAATGATACGACCGTTGCCGGCATCAATCAGGTAAAGCCATTGTTTGTTCTCATCTAACACCATATGACAAGGGAGATCTTTATTGATCATTTCTATATCAAAGTCTTCATATTTATTGCATACACCATCTGAATGATCAGAATTTCCCGGACCATGGTCTTCTTTAAAGTCATAATAATGGATGTGTCCGTGCCAGTCGCAAAATGCCCAAAAAGCATTTGCATGATCCGCCGCAATACCCATGGTATAAGGGCTTTGATGTAGCATATCTAAGTGGCTGCCATTGCCGCCAGAAGGCTCGGCATATATATCCATGTCGCTGCTCCAGAGTGTAGGGCCTGTAAACGTCCCGCCACTATGGTTCGCATCCTTTACACCGGGTGCTGTAGAAAAATTTGTGTTTTCACTAAATGCGATTGCCGTGGGTAGACTCATAAAATGCCATGCATTACCATCCTGCTTCCAGAGAGAAGTTTGCCCCGGCTGCCCTGCATTCCAGAAAGTAACTGTTGAGCCACCTGTCGATTCTGTTCCTTTATTAACTATCCAAACCTGGTAGTCAGATAATATTGGATGGAAATCGAGATCAGTTGGGTTATCAATATCATCAGCAGAACTTCCTATCACTTCATATTCCTCTGTGAAAGTGAGATAGTTTGCAATAATGTTAGGTATAGGATCACCTATTACAAGTTCTTTCACAGAGAAATTGTTAGCTGGATTCATATCTGCATTCCCGTTCATATCACCTGAATACAGGCCTACTTCATAGCTTCCGTTTTCAGTAACATTCCAGCTTATTGGGTGTTCAAAATTGTAAGTGGTGAATGGTGTAATATTCAGCCCCATTAATGTAGCACTTACTTCGGTGCCGCCGTCAATTGTATAATTCACATCCAGCGAGTTAATGGTGTTTGCACTCAAATTGAAGATGGTTCCTGATATGATTACCTCGCCCGGGTTATTGTAGGGATTATTTGTAATTGCTGTTATTGCTACATCATAATCAAGAGGAGGAGCCACTTCAAAAGTGAAAGTATTTCCCTCACCCGTTCCCTCAAAATGATACACATCATAATCATCCAGAGTTACATGAAAAGAGAATCCGCCATCGCCCCAGTCATCTACATATTTGATATCATAAAAACCTTCATCCAGGCAGCCTATCTCTTCTACTACCGTTACATTGTCATCATACCCAAACCCAAGAGTAGCATCCTGATCACCGGCACCATTGCAGCCTATCTGCATATCGTTTCCCCCCTCCCAGATGGTTCCTGTACCACAGGTATTTCCCAGTGGAACCAACTGCCAGTAGCCTTCATACCCGTAATCATCTGTTACTACAGAAATAGTAACATCCATCTGCCCAGTTGGGCATTGCCCCAGCAAATGCATGGATGTGAAATGGATTAACAGAAAAGACAAGAAGAGCCGGTAATTATTCATGTTTTTATGATTTTGTTTTTGGTAAAAATACTTAATTCGTAAAAAACTTCATTTCTGAACACCTATTTACATTAATTGTGCGATATATAACCAGAAAATTAAAGTATAACCCCAAATCCACAATATTGTCACTAAATTATCATGAAAAATATAACTCCTAAATAATTTTGTTTTCTCAACTACAAATGAATAGTTTTGAAATCTAATCTGACTTTGAAAACCACACTTCACAAAAGTCTTTTTTCATTTTATTAAACATTAAATCATGAACAAGAATTACAAAAAAAATTCTGCTAATAAATTAGCAGCGTATTCAGCAATGGCTGGCGCCTTCATTGCCGTTGGAACCGATGCCAATGCCCAGGTAACTTATGTTGACATTTCCGATGAACTTGTAGAAATCGGCGAACTTTTCGAAATGGATCTTGACGGTGACAGCCAGGGTGACCTGCTCTTCCAGGTAGTATCTACCTCGGGCGGTAGCTGGTCATTTAACAGGGTGTTCGGGTATATCTCAACATCTGTGTATTCCATGGGCGACCCATCAAACAATGTAATCGGCTACTCAGGCGCCTTCCTGCCTTATGGAAGCGCCCTCAATTCAGGTGATAATATTGGGGCCGGTGAAGATTTCCTTTCTGTTTATAACGTCGCTTTTCTTGGTTCTATTTACGGCGGTATCACTTACGGTCCATGGGCTGACCAGACTGATAAATATCTGGGTGTGAAGTTCATAGTAGGCGGAAATACACATTACGGCTGGGTAAGAATGGATGCAACAGTGGGCCCGGTTTCACTTACTATTAAAGACTACGCTTTTGATGCTACGCCAGACATGGCTATAGCAGCTGGTGATGTTGGTGGCGGCGGTTTAACCTGCGATACTCCAAGTCCTTCCGTTCTGGTGGTTTCCAGCACCGGAGCAAAAATTGCATGGGAGGCAGTGGAAGGAGCTGGCAATTATAAAATACAATACAGGGTGGTCGGATCTGGTACCTGGCAAAAAGAACATACCTCTAAACTAAAGCAGCGCCTTACCGGACTTGCCTGCTCAACTACTTATGAATACCAGGTAGCGGCAGTTTGTACTGACGGAGTTGAAGTTGGCGTTTCTGAATACTCAGCAATAGCTACTTTCACAACAGGCGCCTGCAGGCTGAGCGGAGTTGACGGCAGTGATGATATTGCTATAAGCATTTCACCTAACCCAGCACAAAGTTTCATTAACCTGTACACGGATGGTTTTGAAACTGAAACTATTACCATTGAAGTGTATAATGTGCTGGGAGAAAGGATAACAGGCATGGAAGTTCAACTGGAAGATATTGTTCAACTGGATGTTTCCACCCTGCAAAGCGGTGTTTATACTGTTATCATTTCTGACGGCAGCCAAAGCATAGCTGATCAGTTTGTAAAGCAGTGATCTTTACGTTTTTTAAAAAGGCAACTTCTGTTTGAAGTTGCCTTTTTTGTTTTCAGAAGAACATCCTTTTTAACCTTCAAAGGCAAGGTACGTACCTCAAACAATTCCTGATAGGCAGGCTAAGAACTAAATGAATGGCTATATTTTTTGTTCTCATTTTATTTCAATTACTATCAACAAGCATAAAAGTTGCTAGTTTGATATCAAAAAAAAAATTATGAAAAAAGAAAAACTTACTCAACACATTTTTGCCTGCATGTTCATGGTAACATGTATGTTACCATTACAAGCACAAACCGGCTCTGACTGCGAAACCCCCACACTAACTACTGTTATTGTTTCAGGCACAACAGTTAAAATTAAATGGGAAGCAATATCCGAAAGCCAGGATTATAAAGTTCGCTACCGCCCTGAAGGATCTTCTGACGGATGGGAGCAAACCCACCATGGCAAGAACCGTGTAGTGATAAGCGGCTTATTGTGTGCCACTACTTATGAGTTCCAGCTTGCAAACATTTGTTGGGATTTTGTAAGCGACCCTTACTTTTCTCCCTGGTCAGAAACCCACACTTTTACCACAGGCGCCTGCAAGTTAGGAGAAGCGGGAACTGAAGCAGCTGTTCTGCTAGCACCTAACCCTGTGCAAGATTTAATATCATTGCACATTGAGGGCTTTGAAAGCGCAATAATGCAAGTGGATATTTATAACCTGATGGGTGAAAAAGTAACCGAGATGCAGGTGGAATTAAATGATGCATTACAGTTAGATGTATCCACCCTGCAAAGCGGAGTTTATACTGTTATCATTTCTGACGGCAACCAAAGCATAGCCGATCAGTTTGTTAAGCAGTAAATAATACCGTATAAATGTTTGAACTCCCGTTTTAATTAAAACGGGGGTTTTTTAATTCAAATAGCAGCCTGAAAAAATCTCCTTAGAATTATTTAACCGGAAAATTTATATTGGTACCATCCAACATCCCCTACAACTACTTTGGCACAATGTTAATATACCCTACCCCGCCGGGTACGAAAACCCGTACTATTGCGTTAGTATAATCAGTGAAAAAACTCATTTTCATAACCTTTTTGTGTTACTCATTCTGTTCTACAGCTCAAACCCAGCCTGTAAACAGTACGAAGCATATCCTCATCTTGCTGGATGGCAGTGGCAGCATGCTGGAAAAATGGAAGGGTACAACAAAATGGGAAACAGCCAAAAAACTTATCTCCCAAACAATCGACAGCATTGAGCGCAGCGACCCCAATGTTGAGATCGGGCTGCGGGTATTCGGGCATCAAAGCCCGGATGCGGCAAAAGATTGTAAAGACTCGAAACTGGAAGTGCCGATCGGGAAAACCAATGCTACAGCCATTAAAACGAAACTGAAAGAAATTGAGCCGAAGGGCAACACTCCCATCGCTTATTCTTTGTTTCTTGCCGCCGGCGATTTTACAAAACAAGGCGCATTAAACTCCATCATTCTTATCACTGACGG
>JBJXHH010000208.1:0-41450 GCA_046160675.1 Chitinophagales bacterium | reverse complement strand
GCAAGGTCTTTAACGTAAGTTGAGAGGTTAGATCCAACAATGTATTCGCCCTCAAGAATAAGCTTTGTTTTTTCTGAGATGTTTTTGATGAATTGCAGATCAGCCCCATATGACATCGTGTTTATTGAATCATTTAAAAAGATTTGCTGAGCATTTGCCCCGATCCTGAATCCCTTTACAGGACTGAATTCCAGCCTTTCAACAAGGTTCTTTTGTGTATTATCATCATAATTCAATGCCCTTGAATTTCCATTCACAATCGCTAAATAATAATTCAGCGGTGTTTTATCTTTTAAAAGATTACCGAAGATCATAAGCCCGGGTTGATAGCTCGCCTGGTTATTGCTCACAAGCAAAGAACTTGTTGTGCCCCGGTCAACCATCCGCAGGTCTTCATGGCTTGTGAGTTCATCCAGTTCATAAGGGATTTTAAATTGGCCGAAACGAAACTGTAATGCATCTTTTGCTTTATACTCTCCATACGCAAGTTCAATCACATTACCTGCTGTCAAAGTAGAAGTAGAACTGTTTGTCTTCAACGCAGGGAGTTGCAAGCGGACAACCCCGCTCCATTTATCATTTAATTTGATGTCAGATCTGACCTCAAGGCGGCGTATCCTGAAGTTCATATCAACGGGTGTACCGCTGAAACGGTTTTGCACATCAAGACTATCAGTAAGTGATGTTTCAAATCTTGAATGAACCAGCGCCTTCATTTTAATAGAAGGACTCCAGGTACTTTCAGTTTGTGCAATAGATAGTTGTGTGAACCCCAAAAACAAGGGCACACCCATGAAAATAAATTTTTTTATCATTTTTCGCAGTTTGACACAAAAGTAGATGCGCTCATGCGAAATGAAATTAACTTAATGTTAACTTTATATATAGTTTTCAATTTTATAACATTGTTATCATTTTGGCAAACCGCCCGCATACCCTATTTTAGCCCCGCTTATGGGTCCTTCATCCATCATCGTTCTAATGCTTGCCGGCGCTGCATTTTCAGTAGCTGCTATCCTGCTTTCGAAGGTTGTTTTAAAAGCAACCAAGAACTCCGTAAAGGGAGAAACTTATGAATGTGGAGTTCCGACACAGGGAAAGAGTTGGATACAATTTAATGTTGGTTACTACTTGTTTGCACTCATCTTTTTGATATTTGATGTTGAACTCATATTTCTTTATCCATGGGCAGTGGCCGTTAAAAGCCTCGGGTGGTTTGCATTTGTAGAAGCCCTAATTTTTTTAACCATTTTATTTGTTGGGTTTTTATATGCCCATAAAAAAGGAGCATTAAAATGGATGTAAATAACCCTTATGCAGAAGGAAATCCATTTCCTGGAAACGTTCATCCAACTGCAGGTGGCGGAATTTTAATAAGTAAACTCGATGATGTGATTAACTGGGCGAGAAGTAATTCTTTGTGGCCCTTGGTTTTTGGTACAAGTTGCTGTGCCATTGAAATGATGAGTACAGCAAGCGCAAAGTATGACTGGAGTCGTTTTGGTTTTGAAGTTGCCAGGGCAACACCCAGGCAGGCGGATGTGATTATCATTGCAGGAACGATAGTAAATAAAATGGCGCCGGTTCTCAAAAGGTTATACGACCAGATGGCAGACCCGAAATATGTAATTGCTATGGGGGCATGCGCTACAAGCGGCGGCCCTTTCTTTTATAATACATATAGTGTAATAAAAGGAGCCGATCATATTATTCCTGTTGACGTTTATGTTGCGGGTTGTCCGCCAAGGCCCGAAGCATTAATTCATGCAATGATGATGCTACAACAGAAAATAAAGGCAGGAGGAAAAAGGGAAAAGATGGTAATTGAAAAGTTTTTTGATAAAGCTAAATGATGAAAAGGGAAGAATTACAAGAAAAATTATTACAAATAAATTCAACAATCACTTTTGAAGAAGGTGGCGAGAATCTCAATTTACAAATTGAAGCAAAGGATATAAAAGACTTTATGCAAATGCTGCTGAATGATAATGCCTTGCATTTCGATTATTTATTTTCATTGACTTGTGTAGACTGGAAAACACATCTCAGCATGGTGTATCATCTTGAATCAACAAATCTGCAACATGCAATTGTAGTAAAAACAAAATTAGATACAGGTAATCCTGAAGTGGAAACAGTAAGCGACCTATGGGCAACCGCTGAATTTCATGAACGGGAAGTTTTTGATCTGTTCGGCGTTCGTTTTATCAATCATCCTGACTTACGCAGGTTATTATTAACTGAAGATTGGAATGGCTATCCGTTGCGGAAAGATTATGAAGACCCTATAAACATGATAAAATTATAATGAGTGACTACGCCCACTTGATGGATAATGTTTTGCTCGATACTTCATCGGACAAAATGAATACTGAAGGCGACATGATTATCAATGTCGGGCCACAACACCCTTCTACTCATGGGGTTTTGCATTTAGTCATTACATTGAATGGGGAAACAATTAAAAATGTTGAACCGCATCTTGGATATATTCATCGTTCTATCGAAAAAATGTGTGAGAGTTTATCTTACCGGCAATTCATTTATGTTACCAGTCGCATGGATTATTTATCATCCCATATTAATAATCATGCATGCGCATTATGTGTTGAAAAAGGATTGCAGGTTGAAATTCCCCTGCGGGCTCAATATATCCGGGTGATCATGGATGAACTGACAAGGCTTGCTTCGCATCAGCTTTGGTGGGGTGCCATGGCTATGGACGTAGGCGCACTCACACCCTTTTTTCTTGCATTCAGGGAACGGGAGATGATCAATGAGATCATGGAAAAAACCTGCGGTGCTAGGCTCACAATGAATTACATGGTTCCCGGTGGTGTAATGAGTGACCTGCATCCCGACTTCCAAAAAGATGTGAAAGATTTCATTACATTTTTCAGAAGCAAATTTGATGAATATGATGAATTAGTAACAGGAAATGTGATCTTTCAAAACCGGATGAAAAATGTCGGATATATTTCAAAAGAAGATGCAATCTCCTTCGGATGTTCAGGACCCACAGCAAGAGCAAGTGGTGTAAGTTGTGATGTCAGAAAAAAATATCCTTATGAGGTTTACAATCAAATTCAGTTTTCTGAGATAATTGATACAGGCGGCGACAGTTATGCAAGATATATTGTGCGCATGCAAGAAATGCGGGAGTCAATGCACATTATTGAACAGTTGATTGATAATATTCCGGAAGGAGATTTTCAGGCAAAAACAAAAGCTGTATTGAAATTACCTAAGGGAGAATTTTTATCAAGAGTAGAAACAGCAAGAGGAGATTTCGGAGTTTATATTGTGAGCGAAGGCGGATTAACTCCTTACAGAATTAAATTCCGTTCACCTGGATTTTCAAATTTGAGCGCATTAAATCACATGGCAAAAGGCCAAAAGATCGGCGACCTTGTAGCAATTATGGGAACTTTGGATCTTGTTATTCCTGATATAGACAGATAAATGCCTTCATTCGAAAATATCGCAAACAATATTGATACATGGTTGAATGCCACTTTCAACCCGACAATTGCATTGTTGTTTGAATTTGTAATTGTCGGTGTTCTTGCAATCGGTTTATTCGCCACACTCGGTCTTGTACTTATTATGATGGAAAGAAAGGTATCTGCTTACATGCAGGTTCGTCTTGGACCCAACAGGGTGGGACCCAAAGGCATGTTTCAAACTACAGCTGATACCTTAAAACTATTAGTAAAGGAAGGATTAACTCCTGATGGTGCGGATAAGTTTTTATTTAACATAGCTCCTTTGCTGGTTATGATAATCGCATTTGTTTTATTGGCACCAATCCCGCTGGCTAGAAATTTTCAAATGTGGGACATAAACATAGGAGTGCTGTATGTAACTGCAGTTTCGTCCATTGGAGTAATTGGAATTCTCATGGCTGGATGGGCAAGCAACAATAAATATTCATTACTTGGCGCAATGCGTAGCGGTGCACAAATTGTTTCTTATGAACTCAGTGCCGGTTTATCTATTCTTACCATTGTAATTTTTTCAGAAAGCCTTTCCTTAAATGATATTATTTATGCACAGGAAAACGGATGGTGGATCTTCAAAGGGCATATTCCCGCAATTATTGCTTTTGTCATTTTCATCATAGCTATTACTGCAGAAACAAACCGTGCTCCGTTTGATCTGGCAGAAGCCGAGAGTGAACTAACAGCAGGTTTTCACACAGAGTATAGCGGGATGAAATTTGCTTTGTTTTTCCTGGCTGAGTATGCAAATATTTTTATCACCTGTTGCATCGGTGCAATTTTATTTTTAGGCGGATGGATGCCATTACATATCGGAAATTGGGAGGCATTTAACAACATCATGGATTACATCCCGTCCTCTATTTGGTTTATTGGGAAAGTGTTTTTTTTAATCTTTGTCATTATGTGGTTTCGCTGGACGTTCCCGAGATTGCGAATTGACCAGTTATTAAATTTAGAATGGAAATATTTATTGCCCATCAGCATGTTCAATTTATTGTTGGCGACAGCAGTTGCAATTGCAGGATGGCATTTTTAAAATAAAAAAGTTGTTTCTTACAAACTACATAAAAGAAGTTTTTAGCGGGGTAAAATCATTACTTACCGGCATGCGCCGCACAGGGTATTATTTTACACACCATAAAGAGATCATCACTCAACAATATCCGGAAGAGAAACCAGTACTTGGTGAAAGATTTAAAGGGGAAGTTGTGATGCTGCATGATGAGAATAACGAACATGCCTGTACAGGATGCACTGCATGTGAGCTAGCATGTCCGAATGCGACAATTAAAATTGTTACAAAGTTTGAAACCACTCCAGAAGGGAAAAAGAAAAAAGCAATTGACACATTTGTATATCATTTAGAGTTGTGCACTTTATGTAATTTATGTATTGTTGCATGCCCAACTGATGCTATTAAAATGTCAAATAATTTTGAGCACAGTGTTTTTGACAGGAGTGAATTAACAAAAGTGTTGAATAAACCGGGAAGCAAGATCAGGGAAGGAGTGGAATAACAAACGTATTACTTGAAAACGACCTAAAACTTTGAGTGCAAGAGACATCATATTTTACATTATTGCAGGTTTTATCCTGGGCAATGGATTGCTTGCAATGATCACAAGAAAAATTTTTCGTTCAGCTATTTTTCTTTTATTCTCCCTCATCGGTGTTGCTGGTTTATACTTCTGGTTACAGGTAGAATTCATTGCTGCTGTACAGATCATTGTATATGTAGGCGGTATTGTTGTGCTCATCATCTTTTCCATCTTTCTGACACAGCAAAGCGGTGAAGAAATGCCAAAAGTGAAACTGCGGCGTAATTTATTTTCCATGATTTCTGTGTTGCTGGGTGCCGGGTTAACTGCTGTTCTTATAGCACAAAACAATTTTGAAATGAGTACAGGAAAACTGAATGTGCAACCAAGTAATATTGGAACACAAATGTTGGATTATGAAAACTCAGGAATGGCGCTTCCATTTGAAGTGGTAAGTATATTGTTACTTGCAGCAATGGTGGGTTGTATTGTTATTGCTATAAAAGACAGAACAACAGAAGAAAAAATGGTAAAAGAAAGAGAAAACTAAATGCAGGTTGGCTTAGATCATATCTTGTTTTTATCTACCGCACTTTTTTTTATCGGAGTGTTCGGATTGTTTACTAGGAGAAACATGATTATGATACTCATGTCTATTGAATTGATTCTAAATAGTGTCAACATCAATTTCGTTGCTTTTAATAAATACCTCCATCCTGAAAATCTTGAAGGTATCTTTTTTACCATTTTCATCATCGCTATTGCTGCTGCTGAAGCAGCAGTTGCCATCGCCATCATTATAAATATTTACAGAACACATAAATCCATTGATGTGGAGGTTACCGAAGAACTGAAAAACTGATTTGAACAATTATAATTACATAACACTCATACCATTACTGCCTTTGGCGGGTTTTCTCATTTGCGGTTTATTCGGGAAAAACTATTTCAATAAGATTTCAGGAATTGTCGCAACACTATTCATGGCAGCATCAACAATTTTATCTCTTGTTGCGGCATATAATTATTTTTTTGTTGACGGGCAAGTAAACGGAGTTTATCAATCTATCGAACCAGTAAAATATACATGGCTACAGTTTACGGATGCTCTCAGCATAGACATGGGTATCCTCCTTGATCCTATTTCAGTTATGATGCTTGTAGTAGTATCCTTCGTTTCGCTGATGGTACATATTTACAGCCTAGGGTATATGAAAGGTGATGAAAGATTTGCAGTATATTATTCGTATTTACAGCTCTTTACTTTCAGTATGCTCGGCTTGGTTCTGTCTTCTAACATTTTTCAGATCTATATTTTCTGGGAGCTGGTTGGAGTTTCCTCTTTTCTTCTCATCGGGTATTATTATGACAAGCCAACAGCAGTTGCAGCAAGCAAAAAAGCATTTATCGTTACTCGGTTTGCAGATCTTTTTTTCCTCATTGGTATTTTAGTGTTAGGATTCACTGCTAACACTTTTGATTTCAACACACTCATTCAAACATTATCTGCGAATGAATTAACAGCAACATTTTTAGGATTTTCTGTTATAACCTGGGGATTGACATTAGTATTTATTGGCGGCGCAGGGAAATCTGCAATGTTTCCATTACACATTTGGTTGCCCGATGCAATGGAAGGCCCAACTCCGGTTTCTGCATTAATTCATGCTGCAACAATGGTAGTTGCAGGAGTATTTCTTGTAGCCAGATTGTTTCCTGTTTTTGCAATTACAGATTCAGGTGCCCTTGAAATTGTTGCATATGTAGGAATTTTTTCTGCTTTGTTTGCAGCGGTTATTGCATGCACACAAACAGATATCAAGCGAGTACTTGCATATTCCACTATGAGCCAGATCGGTTATATGATGTTTGCTTTGGGGGTTAGTGATTACGGCGAACATGGCGCTGGTTATACTGCAAGTATGTTTCATTTATTTACACATGCATTTTTTAAATCCTTGCTATTCCTCGGTGCTGGTGCTGTTATTCATTATGTACACAGTAACGAAATGAAAGACATGGGTGGATTACGAAAACACCTCCCTCTTGTAAATGCAACATTTCTTATCGCATGCCTTGCTATCGCAGGAATTCCACCATTTGCCGGGTTTTTCAGCAAGGAGATGATATTGCATGCAGCATTTGAAAACAATCAAATTATTTTTTACACAGCATTGCTCACATCAGCACTTACTGCTTTTTATATGTTCCGTTTATATTATTCAATTTTCTGGAACAAAGAATATGTAACGCATCATGATCCACATAAGCCTTCATTCAGCATGAACCTTCCATTACTCGTTCTTGCTGTACTGAGTGCATCTACTGGCTTTATACCGTTCGGAAATTTTATATCTACTGATGGAAAAGGTTTACACAGTCATTTTAGTTTGTTGTTTTCAATTGCGCCGGTTGGCTTAGGTTTGGCAGGAATTGGAGCAGCAACTTATTACTTCCTGTATGCTAATGAATGCCCTGAAAAACATTCTAGCAAGATCGGGGCGATCTATAGAACAGCTTATAAAAAATTTTATATTGATGAAATATATCAATTCATCACACAAAAGATCATCTTCAATTTAGTGGGAAAACCAGCAGCATGGTTTGACAAAAATATTGTAGATGGATTGATGAACCTCATCGGCAACACAACAACAAAAATTTCAGAAATAATCAAAGGGTTACAGTCCGGTAAAGTACAAAGTTATGCAATGTACTTTTTTGGCGGAATTATAGGGCTTGTAATTTTATTTGTTTACATATTGTAATAAATGAACCTGAATTTACTCATAGCATTACCCGTTTTAACTGCGATTGCAATTCTTTTCTGCAAAGACTTGAAGCAGATCAGGGTTGTTGCGTTTGCAGGCTCTGTTGTACAGTTAGTTCTTTGTTGTATACTCTTGTGCGCATTCTGGAGTGAAAGAAACGCAGGCAACAATGCGCAATTTATTTTCGAGCAAAATACTGCCTGGTTCAGCTCACTCAATATTTATTATCACATCGGAGTTGATGGAATTTCCATAGCCATGATCTTACTCACATCCTGTGTTGTGCTTGCTGGAGTTTTGGTTTCATGGAAAGAAGAAACCATGAGTAAAGAGTATTTTCTGCTGCTCATAATTTTAAGTGCAGGCGCTTACGGGTTTTTCATAGCGCTTGATTTATTTACCCTGTTTTTCTTTTTAGAAGTTGCAGTAATTCCGAAATTTTTATTGATCGGTATTTGGGGAAGCGGTAAAAAAGAATACTCAGCAATGAAGCTTGCACTGATGTTAATGGGTGGGAGTGCATTAGTGTTCGTTGGCATATTGGGAGTATATTTTAATTCAGGTACTCAGGTAGAATCTGTATCAAACGGGATTATTTATATTAACTCTTCTTCTTCCTCATTTGACATTCAAGGTATTTCTCATCTTACTATACCCATTGAAATTCAAAAAATATTTTTTCCGTTCTTATTTCTTGGTTTCGGAATATTCACGGCAATCTTTCCATTTCATACCTGGGTTCCTGATGGTCATTCATCTGCACCAACAGCAGCATCCATGTTTCTTGCTGGCATCTCCATGAAACTAGGTGGCTATGGTTGTTTAAGAGTTGCAACGTATTTAATGCCCGAAGCCGCACAATTTTATCAACCTGTAATTATTTTACTGGCAACTGTTGCCATTATTTATGGAGCATTTGCAACGCTGATGCAAAATGACCTGAAATATATCAACGCATATTCTTCAGTTTCACATTGCGGATTTGTTTTATTGGGAATCGGGATGCTAAATCAAACTGCTATTAATGGCGCTGTAATGCAAATGGTTTCCCATGGATTAATGACAGCATTATTTTTCGCTGCCATCGGCATGATCTATTCAAGAACACACACAAGAATGGTTGCGCAGCTTGGCGGCTTATTAAAAGTGATGCCTTTTATCGGGACAATATTCGTAATTGCAGGTTTGTGTTCACTCGGCCTTCCAGGTTTCAGCGGATTTGTTTCTGAGATGACTGTATTTATGGGAAGTTGGCAAAATGCTGAAATGGCATATCGTATCGCAACGATTTTGGCATGTGCCAGTATCGTTGTAACAGCGGTTTATATTTTGAGAGCTACAGGCAGCTCACTGATGGGTCCGATAAAAAATGCGGAGTATAATGGTTTAACTGACGCCACATGGAATGAAAGAATTGCCGCTGGGATTTTGATCATTGGTATTGTACTCATTGGTATAACACCATTTTATTTAATTGATCTTATTCAGCCGGCAACTGAAAATATCATACAGAAGATTTCAAATTTACGATAAGAGATGCTGCAGGAAATGTTTACATATATGAAGTTTGAATTGATGCTCACAGCGATCATCTTTATTTTGCTTTTTCTCAAAATTGGCAACAACAGAATAAATACCGGCAATGTTCTGAATCTCATCAATATTTTATTGATTATAAATCTGCTTGCAGGTTTTTTTGGAAATGCAGAAGGAAGGTTGTTTGGAAATATGTTCATGACCAATGAATTGTTAGTATTAGAAAAAAACCTTCTCAATCTTGGTACATTCATCATTTCTTTACAGGCATATACCTGGCTGAAATCTCATAAGCATGCAATTGAGTTTTACATATTATTGCTTTCCACTCTCATGGGAATGTTCTTTATGATCTCCTCACAAAATATCCTCATGTTTTATCTTGGCCTTGAGCTTTCCACCATTCCGCTTGCAGCCTTAGTAAATTTTGATCTTGAAAAAAGGAGGTCGTCAGAAGCTGCAATAAAATATATTGTTTCGTCAGCTTTTTCTTCAGGCTTATTATTGCTTGGAATTTCTTTTTTGTATGGCACTACGGGAAGTTTAAACTTTACAGAAATATCTGCACAACTACAGCAGACTCCCTTACAGATATTTGCTTTCATATTACTCATAGCGGGTTTCGGTTTTAAAATTTCCGCAGTTCCTTTTCATTTATGGACAGCGGATGTTTACGAAGGTTCACCAGTTGCAGTTACTTCTTATTTAAGTGTTGTTTCTAAAGGAGCCATCCTTTTTGTTTTTGTTTCGGCATTATATTCTGTCTTTGCATCCTTTCAACTTTTATGGTCTCAAATGCTAACTATTCTCATTATCATAACACTTATAATTGGAAATTTATTTGCAATAAGGCAGAATAATATCAAAAGATTTCTTGCATTTTCATCTATAGCACAGGTGGGTTTTATCCTTGTAGGTATGTTAGGAAATTCTACTGAAGGAAATGCATCTGTTATATATTTTATTCTCATTTATGTATTCAGCAACCTTGGCGCTTTCGGGGTTATTAGTGTGGTGAGTAGCGCAACAGGAAAAGAAAACATAATCGATTACAAAGGGTTTTACAAAACCAACCCACTTCTAGCATGGGCATTAACCATCTGTTTGTTTTCCCTTGCGGGCATACCACCCACAGCAGGTTTTTTTGGTAAATTTTTCCTCATCATGGCGGGCGCAGCCGAGGGAAATTATATCCTTATAACAACTGCAGCTTTGAACATGATAGTGAGTTTGTATTACTATCTCAAAATTGTAAAAGCAATGTTCATGGATGTAAATGACAACCCGATAGAGTCGTTGCAAACTGATATTTACCCAAAGGTTGCGTTGGCAATTTGTATAGCTGGCGTTGTGATCACGGGATTTGTTGGAGGATGTTATGATTATATTCATTCTCTTTTATAAAAGGTAAGTAAAAATGGCAATTAACCAGAACCATACATTTGATGAACTTGACGGAGTTAAATGCTGCATTGTGGAGAAAAACGCCTCGCAGGAAAGAGTTGATTATTTGAAAAAAATATTAGAATACAATCATTACACTGTCATAGTTATTCCTTCCCCGCCAGATAAAAAAGTGGCGCAAAAACCAGAAGTTGTAGGTGAAGCTCCTGTTGAATTACCTCCTTCTCCTACAACGTTCACTATCGGTGTAACTGATCTTACGTTTAACCCAACAAATGCTATTTGGGGAAGGCTCTTGCAAAACGAAGACGGAACCATAGTTACACAGAAGCAATGGTTGCAGAAATAACACTTCATTAATTCTACATATCAATAATTAAATTTGCAACATGAAGATTTCATGGAACTGGTTGAGAGAGATATTACCCACAAACATTGATGTTGCGAAGGCTTCCGAAATTCTTACTGATATTGGGTTGGAAATAGAATCAGTTTATACCTATGAAAGTGTAAAAGGAGGCCTGCAAAACCTGGTTGTAGGTGAAGTAATAGAATGTTCTAAACATCCTGATGCAGATAAGTTAAAAGTTACAAAAGTTAATATCGGGAATGCTGATTTATTGAATATCGTATGCGGTGCGCCCAATGTTTCGACAGGGCAAAAAGTTATTGTAGCACAAATCGGGACAACAGTTTATCCAGTGAAAGGTGAACCATTCTTAATAAAAAAAGCCAAAATCAGGGGCCTTGAAAGTGAAGGGATGTTATGCGCTGATAATGAGATCGGGCTGGGAGAAAGCCATGAGGGCTTGCACATATTACCACAACATGCAGAAGTAGGAAGTGAAGTGAAGAATTATTTTGATGTGTTTCTTGATACTATCATTGAGATCGGTTTAACAGCAAATCATGCAGATGCAAACTCCCATTATGGAGTTGCCCGGGAATTATTTGCTGCATTAAAAAGCAGGAATATTGAAAACAATATTTCCATACACGATATTCTTGGAAAAACAAATGCTTCTTCGGCTGTGGCTAGTAATTTTTCAGTTGAGGTTGCGGATATACAAGGTTGCCCCCGATATACTGGAATTTTACTAAGTAACATAACTCTTAAAGAGTCTCCTGTGTGGCTTCAGAATAAATTAAAAGCTGTTGGAATGAGGCCAATTAATAATGTAGTGGATATAACGAATTATATTCTTCATGAACTCGGTCAGCCTCTGCATGCATTTGATGCAGATAAAATTTCCGGAAATAAAATCGTCGTAAAAACACTTCCTGAAAATACACCCTTTATAAGTCTTGATGAGAAAGAAAGAAAACTATCCGTAAATGACCTGATGATTTGCGATGCCGAAAAGGGAATGTGTATTGCAGGGGTTTATGGAGGAATAAATTCAGGAATAACGCAATCAACAAAAAATATTTTTCTGGAAAGTGCTTATTTTAATCCTGTTTCAATTCGCAAAACAGAAGCAAAACATGGCCTAAAAACCGACGCTTCATCAAGATTTGCAAAAGGAACTGATCCTGAAATGACGGTTATTGCTTTGCAAAAAGCAGTACAAATGATCCTTGAATTATGCGGCGGAGAAATTACCAGTGATATGTTTGACATTTATCCGGAAAAAATTAAACCCGCTTCAGTTTTTTTACGCTTTACAAGATTGGAAAGGTTAGCTGCAATGAAAATTGATGAGAAAAAGATCATTGAGATTCTTGAACTGCTCAACATTACAATAGTTGATAAAAAAACAGAGGGTTTGCAACTTGAAATTCCATCTTATAAAAACGATGTACTGAGGGAAGTTGATGTGATAGAAGAAATTTTGCGGATGTATGGTTATAACAACATTCCTCTCCCCGCATTTGTAAAAATGCCCTATATTGTTACACCGAAACCTGATAAAGAAAATCTTAAACTGGACATTATACAGTATTTATCTACGATAGGTTTTTATGAAATATTCACTAACGGTATCAGCCGGTCAAAATATATTTTGAAGTATTTACCTCAACTTGAAACTTCTCAGGTAAAATTGATGAATTCATTAAATTCAGAACTGGATTGTATGCGGCAATCCCTGTTGTTCAGCGGGCTAGAAGTAATCGCCTTTAACCTGAATCATAAACAAAATACCCTGAGGTTGTTTGAACTTGGAAGAACCTATTTTACCAATAATAGAAATTATAACGAACAGGATGTGCTGGCTTTTTATATGACTGGTAACAATGCCGAAGAAAATTGGAACACAAAAACTGCAAAGGTTACTTTTTTTGATATTAAACATGTAGTGGAAAATTTGCTCATAAAGATGGATGCGCCCTACAAGTTTTCTAAAATGAGGGAAGCAAGTTCAATTGATGGTTCTGACATACTGATAGGAAACGAAAAAATTGGTTTTGCAGGCCTTATTCAGCAAAATATACTACAGGATTTTGACATCAAGCAGCCAGTTTACTATGCAGAATTAAAATGGGATGTACTTTTGGGTTATGCCGCAAAAAAGAAAATCCAATTTGCTGAAATACCTAAGTACCCTGAGGTAAGGCGGGACCTGGCAATGTTACTTGCGCCCGAAACAAACTATGAGCAGGTAAAAAACATAGCGCTGAAAGAAGGAAAAACCTTGCTGAAAGATATAATTTTATTTGATGTTTACGATGGAGAGAAGCTCGAGGGTAAAAAAAGTTATGCCATTGGCTTAACTTTTCGGGATGATGAAAAGACTTTGACTGATAAAGACGTAGATTTAATTCTTCAAAAGATGATGAACCGCTATGAAACAGAACTCAATGCTGTAATTAGAAAAAATTAACATGAGCGAAGCTATTTCTCAACTTAATTCCATTAAAGCGAACCTAGAGCGTTTGCTTCGCAATTATACTGCTTTAAAAAATGAAAATTCCATCCTAAAAAACCAGATTGATGCACAGCGCAAGGCGATGGCAGACAAAAATTTAAAAATTTCAGAAATAGAACAACAACTTTCGCTTTTAAAAACTGCACAAAGTATATCAAAACAAATTTCTGGTGTTGAGGTTTCTCAGGCCGGCGAAAATCATACCATAGGTAACCAGGCAGCAAAGCAAAAAATTAATGAGCTGATTAAGGAAGTGGATAAATGTATTGCCTTGCTGAGTTCATAAATCTTCAAAAGTATAGCTGATGCCCCCTCTTAGCCTTAGGGCAAGTTAACCTGCACCCGACAGAAGCGGGGAGCAGGTAACCTACAAAGTGGGAGTTCTTTTTGACAGGCTGTATATTTACCATGCTCCACCTTCTGGTTTCTATACTTGCTTATTCACCTATAAATTAGGATTATGAAAATGTAAAGAAACTGATTACCTTCGGTTCACAATTTAGGTTACAAAACAGCATAACCTGGAGAAATGAGCGAAGAGAACGGCTTGATTAACATTAATGTGACTATTTGCGACAGGCCTTACCGTCTGAAAGCAAAGCCTGAGGAAGAAGAAATTGTGCGAAAGGCAGCCAAGAATATATCTGAGCAGGTAAAAGTGTTGCAAGATCAGTTTGCAGGAAAAGAGAAACAAGATTATTTAGCAATGTATGCCCTGATGCTTGCGGTTGAAAAAACAAACCTGGAAAATAAACAGTTGACGGACGATTCTGATATATTGAAGGATCTGGAACAATTGAACACACAGGTACAAAAGGCACTAGCAGGCTAAAATTTTATAGTACCTCCCTCCTCTCCAATATAACTTCCAAGAAGTGTGCTGTTTTCATAACCTGTCACTATAAAAAACATGTGTTATGAATGAAATGATTTTATACGCAATTATTGGGGCCGGGGCGCTAGTAATTGGGTTAATATCCGGGAAGTTTTTTTTCGGTCAAAGTAAGAAAGATAAAGTATTAGCAGAAAGGGAAGCTGAGGAAATACTTCACCTTGCAAAAAAAGATGCTGAATTATTTTTGCAGAAATCCAAGAATGATGCGGATGCTTATAGAAAAGATAAATCCCTGGAATTAAAAGATCAGGCTATCCAGCAAAAAGCTGAAATTGAAAAGGAGCGTCAACAAAAGGTTCTTACTCTGGAACAACAAGAAGCCAGGTACAAACAAAAAGAAAATTCGCTGAATCAACAGATGAATAGTCTCAGTAAAAAAGAGGCTGAAGCTGAAATTGTAAAACAAAACCTGAACAGGCAGCTTGAACTGGTAAATACAAAAAAAGAAGAACTGGACAAGGCGCATGAAACACATATACGCAAGCTAGAGGAAGTTGCAAAACTAAGTGCTGAGCATGCAAAAGCCGAGTTAGTTGAAGCTCTAAAAGACCAGGCGAAAAATGACAGTATGAGTTATGTGAAAGAGATGATGGAAGAAGCGAAAATGAAAGCGAACAAGGAAGCTAAAAAGATTATCCTGCAAACAATTCAGAGAACTGCCGCCGAACAAACTATAGAAAACACAGTTTCAGTTTTTAACCTTGATAGCGATGACCAGAAAGGCCAGATAATAGGGCGGGAAGGCAGGAATATTCGTGCATTGGAAAGTGTTACAGGTGTAGAGTTTATTGTAGATGATACTCCGGAAACAATAATAATTTCTGGATTTGACCCGGTAAGAAGGGAAATTGCCAGACTCAGTTTACAAAGGTTAGTTGCAGATGGGAGAATTCACCCGGCAAGAATTGAGGAAGTTGTAGCAAAAACCCGCAAACAGATGGAAGAACATATTGTGGAGGTTGGAGAACGAACTGTAATAGAAATGGGTATTACCGGATTACACCCTGAATTGATCAGAATGGTGGGCAGGATGCGATATCGTTCCAGCTATGGGCAAAACCTGCTTATGCATTCTAGGGAAACTGCAAATTTATGTGCTACCATGGCTGCTGAAATGGGATTAAATCCTAAAGTGGCTAAAAGAGCAGGCTTACTTCATGACATAGGCAAAGTACCGGATGAAGAAAGTGAATTAAGCCATGCATTGCTTGGAGCAAAATTATGTGAAAAGTATGGCGAACACCCCGCAATTGTAAATGCTGTGGGTGCCCATCATGATGAAATTGAAATGACTTATGTGATCTCACCTATCGTACAAGCTTGTGATGCTATTAGTGGTGCAAGACCCGGTGCAAGAAGGGAGATTATGGAAAGCTATCTTAAAAGGATTAAAGACATGGAAGCGCTTGCCCTGGAAAATGAGGGTGTGGAAAAAGCATACGCAATACAAGCAGGTAGGGAACTCCGGGTTATAGTTGAGGCAGAAAAAGTAAGCGATAAAACTGCAGAAGAACTTTCTTTTAAAATTGCCCAAAAAATTCAAGACAGTATGCAATACCCAGGGCATGTAAAGGTTACGGTGATTAGGGAAAAGCGGGCTATAAGCTTTGCAAAATAAAACAGCCCCGCCGATTAAGCGGAGCTGCAACCTAAAAACCCTGTAATGCTTACTGAGGCATCACTACAAATTTCTTTTCAGAAATTGTGCCAGACATTTAGTTAGGCATTACAATTCTGTCAAGTACATGAATTACCCCGTTGCTTTGATACACATCATAAGTTGTGATGTTTGCAACGTTCCCTTTTTCATCTTTCAGTTGAATGTTGTGTTTACCATTCATCATGGCAGTTAATTTACCGCCGCTTACAGTTGCGAGACTAGCCATGCCGTTGCCTTCTTTTACAAGTTTTGCGATGGCATCAAAATCATATTTACCTGCTATAACATGATAAGTGAGTATTTTCACCAGCATGTCTTTGTTCTCGGTTTTCAGTAAAGTTTCAACTGTTCCCGCAGGAAGGTTTTCAAAAGCATCATTTACAGGTGCAAATACGGTGAAAGGACCTTTTCCTTTTAATGTTTCAACCAAACCTGCAGCTTTTACAGCCGCTACAAGTGTAGTATGATCTTTTGAATTCACTGCATTGTCAATAATATCTTTTTGGGGAAACATTGCTTCACCGCCAACCATTATTGTGTTCATGTTTTGTGCAAATGCTCCGCTTACTGTGAAGTACATTGCTACTGCTACTAAAAATTTTGTTACGTTTTTCATTTTATTAATTTTTTCCTTGATATACGGAATTACCGGTATAAGCGGTTTTTTAAGCAAGAATTAATATTGTTACACCTAAATAAGGTGATTTAAGTATTTCCCTAAAAAGAGTTATTCAGGGAGAAGATAGGAACCCAGTAATTCTTTTTATCTTCCTTTGGAATGCTTTAAGACTTTGGCTTCGATGTAGAAAATAATTTCCTCAGCAATATTTTTCAATTGGTCTCCTATACGTTCCAATTTCCTGATGATGGATATGATAAATAGTGCGTCAGTAATCTTTGTAGCATCATTTCCCATTGCTTCTGTAAGATTGTTGATTGCTTCGAGATTAATATGATCTAAATAGTCATCACTTTTGAATATTTTCCTTGCTATAGAAGTATCCTCATTTTCAAATGCATATTTTGTATCTGCAAGCATGCGTATAGCCGCTTCAAACATTGATAACACATTACTTTCATCAATGAGCTTCTGATCAAATTTTAGAGTTGATTCATTAATGTATTTAGAAATTCCTTCCGCTATATCTCCAATCCTTTCAAGGTTATTATTGATCTTAAGAACTGCCAGCACAAAACGAAGGTCTATTGCAACTGGGGAATACAGGGCAATAAAGTTTTCAGCTGCCCGGTCTATCTGGAGTTCTTGTCCGTTCACCCGCTTTTCAATTTGCACTACTTCTCTTGCAAGGTCTTTATCAAATTTTACTAAAGCCTCCCTTGCTTTTCCAAGTTGTGTCGTAACTAACTGGAACATCTCATCCAACTCTGTTTTCAGTTTATGAACGGGGTTATCTATTTGAGACATACAAATTTTAGTTTAATATTTTATAATTATTAGTACTGCATTATCCGAACCTTCCTGTAATATAACTCTGTGTTCTTTCTTCCTTTGGGTTTGTAAATATGTTTACTGTTGTATCATATTCAATGAGCTCACCGAGATAGAAAAATGCTGTTCTATCACTGATGCGACCTGCTTGTTGCATATTATGCGTTACTATGATAATGGTATACTGTTTTTTTAATTCACTTATCAGGTCTTCTATTTTGGCGGTTGAAATCGGATCTAATGCACTGGCAGGTTCATCCATTAATATCACTGTTGGCTTTACTGCAAGCGTTCTAGCTATACAAAGGCGCTGTTGCTGTCCTCCGCTGAGGGCAAGTGCAGACTTTTTTAAGTCATCTTTCACCTCATCCCACAAAACAGCCTGTTTTAAAGCATTTTCACATGCTTCATCAAGTGTGCTTCTGTTTTTAACTCCTTGTATAGTTAAACCGTACACAACATTATCATAGATTGATTTTGGAAATGGGTTCGGCTTTTGAAAAACCATGCCTATTTCTTTTCTCAATTCTTCTACTCTTACTCTTTTCGCATAAATATTTTTTTCATCAACCTGTATATGCCCTTCCATTCTGAATCCATCAATATAATCATTCATACGATTGATCAATCGGAGGAAAGTTGATTTTCCACATCCGCTGGGTCCTATAAATGCTGTAACTGTGTTGGGTCGTATGCGCATGGAAATATTTTTCAGCGCATGGAAATTCCCATACCATACATGAACCTCGTCTGCCGTTAATTTATAATTCATAATAAATCACCACTTCACTTTTTTCTGCCACCTGTTTCTCAGGTAAATAGCTATTCCGTTCATTAAAAATGTAATCAGTAATAAAATGATAATTGCAGCTGCCGCATTTACTCCAAATTCTTTTTCAGGCCTGCTCACCCAGTTAAATATCTGCATGGGCAATACTGAATATTGATCATTTACTGATGTGGGTACAAAACTAACATAGGTTGCAGCTCCAACAATAATCAAAGGTGCAGTTTCCCCTACTGCCCTTGACAATGCCAGTATCACACCTGTTAAAACTCCGCCACTGGCTGCAGGTAAAATTTGTTTCGAAATTGTTTGCCATTTCGTTGCGCCCAAAGCAAAGCTTGCTTCCTTGATCGTTTTTGGTACTGCTTTCATTGCCTCTCTTGTTGCAACTATTATTACAGGGAGTATTAATAATGCTAGCGTTAAGGAGCCTGCCAGAATGCTTGTGCCAAGTCCTGCTGTACGTACAAAAACTTCCAACCCAAGTATACCGTAAATGATAGAAGGCACCCCTGCAAGGTTTGTGATGTTGATTTCAAGGAAATTTGCAAAACGGGATTTCTTACCGTATTCTTCCAGGTAAATTCCAGCAGCAACCCCAATAGGAATTGCAATAACGGCAGTTAATATTAAAATCCAAACAGTTCCTAACAATGCAGTTTTAATTCCTGCAATTTCAGCTTTTCTGCTCGGCAATGAAGTGATAAATGCCCAATCTATTCTTCCAAGCCCAGTAATAAGAATATTTGAAAGGAAAATTACCAGCATAAGAATACCAATACTAGTACAAAAAATTGCCCAGTATTTAAAGAGATTATCTTTTTGCCTGTTTGTCAATTTTCTTATTTTTTATGCTTTAATAAAACAGTTATTCATATTTATGGTAATATTTTTTCTTAACTCTTGCGGTAATTGTGTTGAGTATAAAAGTGAAAACAAATAATGTCATGCCTGCTGCAAATATTGTCCTAAACTCAAGTGAGCCCTGCGCAACATCTCCCATACTTACTTGTACAATGTAGGTGGTTATTGTTTCAATTGGTACAAAGGGGTTAAAAGTGAGGGAGGGCTCTTGTCCTGCTGCTACAGCAACAATCATCGTTTCACCAAACGCCCTTGAAATTGCAAGGATCACTGATACTATAATTCCTGATGACGCAGCTGGTACAAGTACTTTGAATGATGTTTGAAACCGGGTAGAACCCAATCCGTAACTTGCTTCCCGCAAAGATTTTGGTACAGCATACAAAGCATCCTCACTTAATGAGGAGATCAAGGGTATGATCATAATGCCCATCACTAAACCGGGTGACAATGCATTGAACCCGCTCATAGCTGGGAAAATATTTTGTAAAAACGGTGTTACTACTGTAAGTGCAAAAAAACCATATACTACCGTAGGTATTGCTGCAAGTATTTCGAGAATAGGTTTTATAGTCTGCCGGAATTTGGGATGGGCATATTCATTTAAATACACTGCTATACTTAGCCCAATAGGAAGTGCAACAATAATAGCAATTAATGATGTGAGTAAAGTTCCGGTTACTAATGGAAGAATACCGAAGTGCTTGTCAGAGAAAAGTGGTGTCCATTGTGTGTCAGTAAGAAACTCAACAATGGATACTTCTCTGAAAAATAAAACCGTTTCGTACAGCAAAACGATGAGTATCCCTAAAGTAGTAAGAACAGTAATGGCGCCACAAAGCGCCAAAACTGCTTCTATTATCTTTTCCCGGGTTTTCAATCTTTATATCAATCCTCCTTTCAACAAGGTTTTTAAATACCATTTTTATTTTTCTGAAACGACAGGGGCAGGAAGTTTCTTTTTTTGGGCTTCATATTCAGCATCAGAAAGTGCAACATACCCTACTTCTTCAGAAAGTATTTTCGCATTATCAAGATAATAATGCATAAAAACTGCTACTTCAGGTTTCTCCATGGCTTTTTCACTCACATAAATATAAAGAGGCCTTGAAAGCGGGCTGTATGATTTATTAAGTACTGTCTCTTTTGTTGGCAATACGCCACCGTTATCATTATCAACTGGTACAATCTTCAGCTTGTCCATGTTTTTTTCATAATATGCCATTCCAAAATAACCCAGTCCACCTTTATCACCGGCAACGCCAGTTACAAGTACATTATCGTTTTCGTTTGCTGTATAATCTCCCCTGCTGTTTCCTTTCTTCCCACAAATTTCTTCAGTAAAATAATCAAAGGTTCCGCTGGCAGTTCCTGGACCGTAAAGGTGAATAGGTTCAGAAGGAAATTCCGGGCGAACCTGGTTCCAGTTTGTGAGGGTTCCCTGCGCTTCGGGTTGCCAGATCATTTTCAGTTCTGCAACTGTGAGTTTATCAACCCAGCTATTATCCTTATTCACCACAACCGCTAATCCATCATAAGCTACTTCTATTTCCAAAAATTTTATCCCAGCAGAGTCACATGCCGCTCTTTCACTATCTTTTATCGGACGGCTTGCTCCGCAAATGTCAATTTCTCCCCTTCCGAATTTTTTAAATCCACCCCCTGTACCACTTTCAGCTACTGTAATATTTACTTTTGGATGAACACCTTTAAATTCTTCAGCCACAGCCTCACTAATTGGGAAAACAGTACTTGATCCATCTATGGATACAGAGCCGCTTAATTGTTTTGAACCAGACTCTGATTTGCTGCCCCCGCAGGAACTGAAAAGTAATGCAACTACTGAAGTTGCTAATAAGATTTGTTTCATATTCGTAGTTTAATTGAGCAGCAAAGCTATTTACTCTGTGTTAGGATTGTGTTAATCCAAAGTTATTTTAATAGCCAAAAACCGAAAAATATATACAAAAGGGTAGGTTAAAAGCCTTATATTAATTTTATGTTAAATTTTCTTGTATTTAGAGTAAACTATTTTCAATGTTTATTTTTCTTAAACTTAACATATAATTTAGCGCATCCCTAAGTAATTTAATTTCAAATACCAAAGCTATGTCAATTGATAAAGTACTCGGTTTTTTCAAACCAAAAGACAAAACCTTTTTTCCTCTCTTCAGCAAGGCGGCTGATAATGTTGTTAAAATATCTGAACTCCTTGTTCAAACGGTGAAGGAAAACAATTTAGAGAAAAGGGAAACCCTCATTAAAGAAATTGAACATATTGAACACATAGGTGATGAGATCACTCATGAGATCATGAATAACTTGAATACAGTATTTATTACTCCATTTGACAGGGAGGATATTCATTACCTTGCTTCCACCGTTGATGATGTTGCCGATCATGTGAAAGATGCCGGCTTGCGAATAAAATTATATAAACCTCATAGCATGCCATCAGCAATTGTGAAAATGGCTGAGTTAATTAATGAGGGCGCTATCAAAGTGCGGGCAGCTATTAATGAACTTCGTAATATGCGCAATGTAGAAACTTTGCGGAAGATGATAATTGATATTAACAATATAGAAAACCAGAGCGACACAATCTTTGAGCTTGCACTCACTGATCTTTTTGCAAATGAAAAGGATCCGATTGAGATCATTAAAATCAAAGACATTATTTCAAAAATGGAAAGCGCCAGTGACCGTTGCGAAGATATTGCCAATGTAATTGAGTCTATTATTGTAAAAACTACTTAATCTCATGGCAGACATAGCACCTATTATTTTATTCACCGTATTTCTTGCTTTGGTATTTGATTTTATTAATGGCGCAAACGATGCAGCTAATTCTATATCCACCATTGTTGCTACTAGGGTTTTAAGCCCCACAAAAGCCGTCATTTGGGCTGCTTTTTTCAATTTCGCTGCATTTTGGGTATTTCAATCTACCGAAGTTTCAAAAACCATGAGCAGAGGAGTGATTGATAAGGCTGTGGTAGATAATGATAATTATTTTATCTTATGTGCTTTACTTGGTGCAATAACCTGGGGCTGGCTTTGTACAAAATTCGGGTTACCTATAAGTATATCACACACACTAATAGGTGGTTTAGTAGGCCCCGCACTTGTTAAAGCAGGACCCGATTCGCTGCTTTGGTTTGAGCCCGATCATAAAGGTTTAGGTTGGATTGGTGTGTTCATTATCATTGCTCCTTTTATTGGTTTGATGTTGTCTTACCTTCTGCAGATCATTACGCTATGGGTATTCCGATCCTTCAGGCCTAACAAAGTAGATGGTTTTTTTAAGTTCATGCAGCTTATTTCCTCTGCAGCATTTAGCCTTGGGCATGGAAGTAATGATGCACAAAAAACTGCGGGCATCATCATCTTACTCCTGGCATCAGGTGGGCATATAAACATGGATGAGCCGCCACAATGGATATTTTACTCTTGTTATATTGTTATAGGTTTGGGAACATTAATTGGAGGTTGGAAAGTTGTGAAAACAATGGGACATAACCTCACCCCTCTGAAACCGATGGGTGGATTTTGCGCTGAAACAGCCGGAGCTTTTACCCTCTTCGGTACTGCAGCTCTTGGAATACCCGCATCAACCACTCATACAATTACAGGAGCTATCATGGGTGTAGGCGCTGCGAAAAGATTCAGCGCTGTGCGCTGGCAAGTAGTTTCAAAAATTGTCTGGGCATGGATCCTTACAATTCCGGCTACTATTATTATGAGTGGTTTCATCTATTGGATAGTAAACCAGTTTGTTTAAACCCTTCATTTTCCTCTTTTTATTCTAAACTTTGCTTGCTATTACTCTTGTAATACTATTTTTCAATTTCCTTTTTCAAGTATCACTAGGAAGTATTTCAGAAACATAAAGTTGATTTTTGTTTTACATAGTTAATATTCAATTTCTCTTTTCCTAACATTCATCACCAAAAAACCACAATAAAATAAGCTAAAAATTACTTCCTCATAAACATTCTTCAACAAGCGCATAATACGCCCCAAATACTTTTGCCCCATCAAAAAAACAAACTAAAAAATTTTATGAAAAAAATTTTACTAGGCAGTTTGCTATCGCTTGCATGCATAACAACTGCATTTTCACAAACAGTTCCCGTTAGCGGGGAAATAACAACCAACACTACCTGGACGAATGACAACATTTATGAAGTAGATGGTTTCGTATATGTAGAAGATGGGGCAACACTTACTATTGAGCCCGGTACACTTATTAAAGGTGTATCAGGATCAAAAGCAACTATTGTAGTAACTATGACAGGCTCGATCAATGCAGCAGGTACAGCATGTGAGCCAATTGTTTTTACTTCAAATAAAGCAGCAGGTTTAAGAGCTGCTGGTGATATTGGGGGTATTATCATTTTAGGCGAAGCAACTATTAATAATGCTGATATTGATGCTGGTGCTGCAGGCAACCAGGCTGTAATTGAGGGCGGTGTGAATACTGTAGAAAATGATGCATACTTTGGAGGAACAAATGATGCTGATAATTCGGGTACACTGCAATATGTGCGTATTGAATTTCCCGGCATTGCATTCTTGCCAGGCAATGAAATTAACGGCCTAACACTAGGCGGCGTAGGCAGCGGAACTACAATTGATCACATTCAGATCTCTTTCAGCGGTGATGATGGTTTTGAATGGTTTGGCGGAACTGTGAATGCAAAATATCTTGTATCTCACAGATCAGTGGATGATGATTTTGATTCAGATAATGGTTACAGGGGCAATGTACAGTTTGGCGTTGTACTTAGAGATCCTAACGTAGCAGATGTTTCGGGTTCTAATGGTTTTGAAAGTGATAATGATGCTACAGGTTCTTCAAACACTCCAAAAACCAACGGGCATTTTTCAAACATCACAATTGTTGGCCCTAAATTCACTTCAAGTACCACTATCAACTCAAACTATAAAAGAGGCGTACATGCAAGAAGAAACACTGAACTTGACATTGCAAACTCCCTGGTAATGGGTTATCCTGAAGCCGGATACAAAATTGAAAGTACCACTACATCAGACAATGCAAACACAGGTTTATTGAATTGGGAAAACAGTGTATTATCCGGTAACACAGATGATTATTTATGTACAAGTTGTACTGTGGGTTTTGACATTGATGTGTGGGCAGCAGGAAATGATAATACTTCTTACACAGATAATTCTTCAGTAAGTTTGGTAGACCCGTTCGATCTCACAGGTCCCGACTTCCGCCCAACGGCACTTTCTCCGCTTAACTTCCTTGGAACTGATTTTACAGGAGATTTTGCAGATGCGTTCTTCACAAGTACTACTTATGTTGGTGCATTCTCTACTTCAAGCGACTGGACTGCTACCTGGTGTAACTGGGATCCGCAAAATACAGATTATACTACTCCAGGTATTAATTACAATCCAACCGTAAGCGGTGTAGTTACTAACTCAAGTTGCGCAAATACAGGTGCTATTGATATTACTCCTGCAGGTGGAACAGGTTCTTACACATATAGCTGGAGCGATGGACCCACAACACAGGATCGCAGTGGTTTAGCTCCTGGAACATACACAGTTACAGTTTCAAGTGGAGCCTGTTCAGTTATGCAGGCATTTACGGTGAATGATGTGGTAGTTTCAAAACCTACAGGCGCTGCTACTTCCGGAGCTACAAGTTGTTCAGTAGTATACAGCTGGACTGCTGCACCTGGAGCTAACAGTTACGAAGTAAGATTTAAACTCACATCAGCCTCTTCTTACGGTCCGATAACAAATATAGGTTCTGTAACTTCTTATACGTTCACTGGCCTTGCAGCATCAAGTTCTTATGATTTCCAGGTACGTTCAAAATGTACGAGTGGCGAAAAGAGTGGATGGACAAAAAAGACCGCATCAACCGTTGCTTGCGGAACTCCTTACGGAAATAGTGTTACAGGAATTACCTCATCTTCAGCAACCATTAACTGGATTGATCCTTGTTCAATCAACAACTACACAGTTCAGTACAGAGTAAGTGGCGCTGGAGGATGGATTACAACTACCTCAACAACTACCTCTAAAACTCTAACTGGGCTTGCGGCTAATACAACCTATGAATATCGTTTGAGGACAAACTGCAGTGGTGGCTCATCAACATATTCTGTTATTGCAACATTCACTACAGCTCCTCTTCGTTTGCAAAATGATGTAGTGGTTGATGCTAACATTTTGAATATGTTCCCGAACCCAGCGGTAAATACTGTTTCCCTGCAAATTGAAGCAGCTGATGCTGTGAATATTTTCATAACAAACATGATGGGGCAGGAAGTTTACCGGAACAATTCAGTTAACATCAATGGCTTAAATGAAGTTACTATTGATGTAAATCGATTTGAAAGTGGTATGTATATAGTTACCGTTGAAGCAAACAATGTATTTGTAACTAAACAACTCGCTATAACTAAGTAAGTTTTTATTTCGCAGTTTAACATAAAGGTTGTCCGCTATATTTGGGCAACCTTTTCTTTTTAAATTAACATTAAATAAACATAGCATCCCGCAAATTAAATTCCAGGTAAATGAAACATAATATTCATCTAATATACCAATAATAGTAAGTGGGGTTCTTTGCATAAAATTTTTTATGCGAAATAAACTTACTTTACTCTGCCTGTTGTGTGTAATTTTCCTTGCAAGTATTACCTCTTCGGCTTTAGCTCAAACCGGAACTATAACGGGTGTTATCATTGATGAAAGCAATAAAGAAACCCTTGTTGGGGCTACAATTGCCGTTCAAGGTATGGAAACATCAGGTTCAGCTACAGATATTGATGGGTATTATACACTTGTAAATGTTCCTGCCGGGACACATACATTAATCGTAAGGTCGCTTTCTTATTCAGATAAAACAATAGCAAATGTAGTTGTGGTAGGTGGGAAAATAACTACTCTGGATATAACTATGGTGCCTTCATCTGAAGAATTAGATGCTGTTGTAATTGAAACAGATGCCAGAAAGGAAACGATTAACAGCATTCTTACCATTCAAAAAAATAATGTTGCAATTTCTGACGGTATTTCCAGGGATATTATACAACGGTCGCCAGATAAAAATACAGGCGATGTATTGAAACGCATGAGCGGCACAACAATTACCGATGGAAAATTTGTAGTGATAAGAGGTTTAAGTGACAGGTATAACATTGCCATGATAAATAATGCAACACTACCCAGCACTGAACCAGACAGGAAATCATTTGCTTTTGATCTGTTTCCTTCTTCTATGCTTGACAATCTCTTTATTTATAAATCTGCTCAGCCTGATCTGCCCGGCGATTTTGCAGGAGGTATTATCCAGTTAAATACACGAGATATACCTGATGAAAATTTCCTGTCTCTCAGTGCTGGAACAGGTTATAATTTTCAAACTACGGGTGAACCCTATTATCAATACCAGGGTGGAAAAACTGACTGGCTGGGGATAGATGACGGCACCAGAGCAGTTCCTGATGGTGTGCCCTCCTCAGAAGTATATAATGATCTTGAATTGACGACTGATGCTGATCGAACAGAATACACAAAATTATTTGGGAATTACTGGGGAGCACTTCCTTTTGCATCCTCTCCGCTGGATCAAAGTTACCAGCTTGCGGGCGGCATGGTTAAAAAACTTGTGAGAGACCAGATTGGTTTTATCGGAGCGCTTACGTACAATAATTCCCGGTCAACAAATCTCATTCACCGTGAAGATTATGATGCCCTGCAGAACAACAAATATGACTACCGGGATACAAGTTATAAGCAAAATGTACTGGCTGGTGCACTTATGAATATTACGTATAAACTTGGCAGCAATACAAAATTTTCATTAAAGAACTCCTACTCAATTAATGGTACAGATAACACCACCCTGCGGGGAGGAACAAGTTATGATTTTACAAGGGATGTAAATTATGAGTATTATGAATTTACTTCAAATCGCCTGCTTTCTTCTATTGTGTCAGGCGATCACTATCTGCCGGCATCAAATATAAAACTCAGGTGGAGCGGTGGTGTAACCCATCTTGTCAGGGATCAGCCGGACTTGAGAACATCTTTGTATTACAGAGGTTTTGAGCCTGTTTTTGAAGGAGATACTGTTTATCAAACTTTTGCATTCTACAATCCTACACCTGATGGAAATTTTCGCTTCTGGAGTTATTTAGAAGAAAAAGGAAACTTTGCTTCGCTTGATATTTCCTATCCATTTCAAATAGGCGCAAAAACACAAACATTCAAGTTTGGAGGTTCTTTGTTCAATAAGCATAGGGATTTTGCAGCTAGGCTGATGGGGTATGTTGTAGGAAATGCTTTCTACAGCAACCCTGATTATTATTCTTATCTTACTTTACCAAGGGATGTCATCTTCTCAGAAGAGAATATTTCTGAAAGCATCTTCTTCCTGGAAGATGCTACTACCAAAAGCGATAGTTATAATGCTGAACAAACAAATTCTGCACTATATGCCATGTTTGATAATGTTGCAGGAAATAAATGGCGCATAGTATGGGGAGTTCGTACAGAATTTTTCCGTCAGCAATTGAATTCTTATTTCAACAGCGCATCAAGTACTCCGGATCCTATTTTCATTGATACAAAAGAAATGGACACAGTGGGTTTGCCTTTCGACATCTTACCCTCAATCAATGTAATTTATTCACTTACTGATAAATTCAACATCCGTGTATCAGGTTCCAAAACAGTTACCAGGCCTGAGTTACGGGAGTTTGCACCATTCGGGTATTACGACTATGAATCTTCAGCGTTTGTTGTGGGCAACCCAGACTTACTTGCCACAGATATTTACAATGGCGATGTCCGTTTTGAATATTATCCGGGGTTTGGGCAAATTCTTTCAGCGAGCTTTTTTTACAAACATTTTGTGAACCCGATAGAGATAAGAAAATATGATAATGGTATTTATAAACAATTAGACCCAAAAAATGAGGACGAAGCGAAAAACTATGGAGCCGAGTTAGAAATCAGGAAAAACTTTTCTTTCATGGGCGATGCTTCGGTACTTCAGAATTTTTCTTTCAGCACAAACCTCGCTTATATCAAATCAGTAGTTCAAATTGAAGACACTGCATACTTTGGCATCAGTGAAAGACCTTTGCAGGGGCAATCGCCTTATGTAATTAATGCAGGCCTTACTTACTTCAATCCCGAAAATGGTTTTTCTGTCACTACATTATATAATCTCATTGGAAGAAGGATCAGTGAACTCGGCTACAAGAATTACATTGATATTTATGAAGCCCCTCGTCCGCAGTTAGATGCACAGGCAAGTCTCCCTGTTTTGAAAGACAACGGAATGATACGATTTACCTATGCTGATATTCTTAACCGTGATGCGATCTTTTACCAGGATATTGACGGGAGTGGAAAATATGAAGAAGAAAATGATAACCGCATCACTCAGATAAACACAGGCAATAAAATTTCAATTTCATTCACTTATAAATTTTAAAAAACAAAAACTGCGATTATTATGAATTTAAATTTTAACAAACCAATCCTATTAGTACTCTTTGTTGCTTCTGCATTTGCAATCAAAGCGCAAACAGTAACTCTTTCAGGAGAAATTACAACATACAGGGTTTTGAGTAATGATACAATTTACCTGTTGGAAGGTTTCGTGTATGTGAAAGATGGTGGCATACTTGACATTGAAGAAGGTACACTCATTAAAGGCGACAAAGCAAGCAAGGGGTCACTCATTGTTACAAGAGATGGGATCATACTTGCTGCTGGAACCGCAAGCCAGCCTATTATTTTTACAAGTAATGAGCCTGAAGGTTCAAGAGCTGCAGGGGATTGGGGTGGAATCCTGATCCTTGGCAATGCACCTATCAACTCACCAGATGTAAACACATCTGATCCTGGTAACCAGGCGATAATTGAAGGTGGTGTCGACAATGCTGATGGTGATGGCCAATATGGTGGTGATGATGCTTCTGATTCAAGAGGTGGCTTGCAATATGTTCGCATTGAATATCCCGGCATTGCATTCTTACCCGGCAACGAAATAAATGGCTTAACCTGCGGGGGATGTGGCAACGGAACTATTCTCGATCACATCATGGTGAGCAATAGCGGTGATGATGCGTTTGAATTTTTCGGAGGAACAGTAAGTGCATCCTATTTAGTTGCTAACGCAACATTGGATGATGATTTTGACACTGACCTTGGTTACTCTGGTAACCTGCAGTTCCTTGTTGCCTTGCGGAACCCTGATGCAGCCGATGTTTCCGGTTCAAACAGTTTTGAAAGTGATAATGATGGCTCAGGATCAAGCAGCACTCCTATCACTTCAGGAGTAGTTTCCAATGCTACCATCATCGGCCCCATACAAGATGCAGGTGATGTTATTAATGCAAACTACAAAAGAGGCGCACAACTGAGAAGAAATACGCAACTGAACCTACATAATTCAGTTATCATTGGTTACCCTTCTGGTTTAATGGTAGATGGTTCTGCTTGCGAAGGGAATGCTGATGCCGGAACTATAAAAGTAAAGAACACAATCCTTGCAGGGCACACAAATAATTTTGAAGTAGCTTCAGGAAGTACCTGGGACATAACTTCATGGTTCAACAATGTTGATTATGCGAACACAACTTATGTCACCGCTGATGAGATTATGCTGAATAATCCTTATAACTATTCAAACCCTGACCTACGTCCCATGGCAGGTTCCCCGGTTCTTGATGCAGCTTCATTTTCTGATGCAGATCTCTCCGGAATGATGACGACCACCTACGTAGGAGCTTTTGATGGTGTTGTTAACTGGACAAGCTGCTGGACAAACTGGGATCCTCAAAACACTGATTACAGTACCCCGATCTCAGGCAGCACAACTGCAACTGAAGCATTGTTCAGTTACTCTGTGGATACAACACTTACTGCTTCTTTCGCAAATAATTCACTTGGCGCCGATAGTTATTTCTGGGATTTTGGTGTAAGTGCCATTGATACGGATACAAGTTCATTACCCAATCCTAGCTATACATATCCTGCAGAAGGAAGTTATGAAGTTAAATTAATTGCAATTGGCTGTTCAACAGATACCCTTTCTACCAGCATTATAATTGACAGTATAGGTGTAACAATTGATGAAACTATGGTATTGTCTTCCATTACCTATTTTCCGAATCCTGTAAAAGATGTTTTACACATAAATCTTTCATTGACACAAAGCAGTGAAATTGGTTTGAAGATATCCGATATGAGTGGTAGAATAATTTCCGAATCATCCCCGGTTTATTTTACTGAAGGCAATAAAACCTTAAGTGTAAACCTGTCTGAGTTTCAAAGTGGGATGTATTTTGTAAACATCTCCGCTGATCAGTTTCATATAAAAACATTAAAAGTATTCTTAAATAAGTAAAGGTTTATCATTTTCGCAAATTGAAAAACCCTTGCAGAAATGCGGGGTTTTTCTTTCTACTGCTGTTCATACATCAAAACTTATCCCTTTCATAATCTCGGGATGCAGAGTTTTGTTACATGCAAGAATGTTTCCTGAAGCATAATCTTCTCTCCCGTCAAAATCAGTTGCAACGCCGCCTGCATTCTTAACTATCAGGATGCCTGCAGCTATATCCCAGATGTTGAGGTAGCCTTCATAATATGCATCAATTCTTCCGCAGGCAACGTAACAAAGATCAACCGCGGCAGAGCCGATGCGGCGTATATCCCTGCAGTGTTCTAGGAAATACGCAAGCGTTTTTGTTATTCCCTCAATACGATCAGTTCTTGTGTAAGGAAACCCAGTTACTATCAAAGCATCTTGTATCTTCCTGCATGTGGAAATATGAATGGCATTGCCGTTCATGTAGCTCACAGTCCCCTTCCATGTAAAAAAAACTTCATCATTATTGATTTCATATACAATACCCAGTATAATTTCATGATGATGCATTAATGCAACACTGATGGAATAAATTGGGATGCCGTGAATATAATTCATAGTACCATCCAGCGGATCTATCACCCAGCGGAATTCTTTTTCTGTTTGAGCTACAGTCTTTTCTTCAGTAATAAACCCCGCTTCAGGGAAGATGGAATGTAGTTTCTCAGCAAGCGCTTGTTCTGAAGTTTTATCAACCTCGGTTACAAAATCCCTTATGCCTTTACTTTCTATATGAATACTTTGTAACTTCCTGCGTTCATGCCTGATATATTGGCCAACTTCTTTAATGACATCAATTGCTTGTGAACAAATCTTTTCGAGAGACATGAAATGAATAATAAATGAATGATGAATATTGAATCAACTGGTTACGTATTACTTCCTTTTCGCTTTACTGTATAGTGTAAACAAAAACAGGGCTGCTGCGATGTACAGTCCAATCCTGGCAATGTAATCTCCATGCAAGGTATAATATGTTTTAATATCATTTTCATAAATAGTTTTATTAAGAACCGCATCTTTCTCCCATTCTGTTTTATCACTCACATCGCCCCGCTGATTTATGAAACAACTGGTTCCTGTGTTTGCGCTTCTAGCAATACTTTTTCGTGTTTCAATTGCCCGGAGTTTCGCATACAGATAATGCTGCCTGTGCCCATCCGTATTACCCCACCATCCATCATTCGTAATAATAAAAATAACATTCGCCCCATTGTTTACATACCTTGTAACATATTCCCCAAAAACACTTTCATAACAAATAGCTGTTGCAACACAAACAGAATCACGGCTGCACAAGGGTTCTCTGCTTTCCTGTGTGCCAAGTGTGCCTGAAATTCCGCCGAGATTCATGACTAATTTTTCTAAAAACTTCATAACTCCCGGGTAAGGCATGCGTTCAACTCCGGGAACCAGTTTTGATTTATGATAAAAGGGCAGGTTATTACTTGTATCAATTTGTATCGAGGTATTAAATGCATCAAAATAAATTATGTTTTTGGTTTTCGGGTTCTCTAATTTTCTTGCTGTTACTGTACTTTCTTTTTCTGAGGGATATTCGTAATATGCATTTATTCCTATAATTGTTGTTAGATCAGGAAAACTATCAGTAACCTCCTTTATCATTCGAATGGGTTTTGATCTGATAGGATTTCTATCAAGCCAGATAGCATCAGGAATTGCAGTTTCGGGGAAAACAAGATAATCAGTACTGTCTGAGAGTTTTGTTTTTGCAAGTCCCAGCATTTTTTCCAACTGTACTTTGTAAGGCAGTGTAAATTTTTCAGTATAGGGGTTTAAGTTAGGTTGTACAACAGTTACATTGAGAGGTTGTCCGATATCAGTCGTTGAATTATATATTTGTTTAGAGTACAAAATAGGGGAAGTAATTAATATTATTATCAAAAAAATAGGTAGATATTTTTTAAATGTATCTTTTTTAACCTGGTTATGATAACTTTTGAAAATGAGGGGTTTTAACTGAAGATAGATAAGAATATTACATAACAACACCCAAAGCGTTCCGCCAAAAACTCCAGTGTACTCATACCACTGAACCCAGGTATGATTTAAAGCAAACACATTGCCCAGAGTTAGCCAGGGCCAGGTAAGCTCCCACCGAAGATGTAAATATTCAAACGCCATCCAATAACACACTAGAGAAATAAAACCGATACGTTCTCCCAGGTGTTTTTTGGTGAATCTGAAAACGATAAATGGCAAAGTCATTAAAGCAGCGTTTGCAATGTTTGAAAAGATCCCTCCCACTAAACTGCCCAAGTCATGTGTACCGAAATAGGTTGCCGCCACCCACCAGGTTGTGAATACATTCCAAAATAATAATGAAATGAAATCAGTTAACCAGAGTCTTATAGCAAGTTTTGATCTTGTGCCGTTGGAAATAAATTCCTGATTTATAAAAATTGGTACAAATCCTACGAACACAAGTAAGGTAAATGGCAAAGGAGGCCAAGCGATCCAAAGCAGCAAACCGCTGCAAAGGGGTAAAAACAAGTAGTTTCTCAAGGCACCGGGTATTTTCATAACCGGTTGTGAAGATAGACGAAATGTTTTATTTTCACGGTTCAAACCATCAAGCAAAAGTGATTCTATGAAACAGATCTTCCACTTCATTCCCATATTTCTTTTCGCTATAAACTGTTTTTCGCAGTATGCCACCGGGCATACCACCATCACATTTTATGATGCATCAAGAAGCCGGAATATTCCTGTAGAAATTTACTACCCGGGTAATATAGCGGGCGATGATGTGAGCGTTGCGGGAACAACTGAAAAATTTTCTTATGTAATTATGAGTCACGGTTTTACTATGAGTTACAGCTTGTATTCTAATATCTGGGAAGCATTAGTACCTGAAGGATACATAGTAGTATTACCTAAAACGGAAGGAAGTCTTTTTCCAAGCCATACAAATTATGCAAAAGACATCGCTTTTCTGTCAACAGAATTCAGGAAACAAGGTAAGTTGATTACATCTCTTTTTTACCAGCGTATAAAAAATAAATGTGCAGCTATGGGTCATAGCATGGGAGGTGGGGCTACCTTACTTGCCCTTCAATATGCAAACAGGATAAATACAACTATCACTTTTGCCGCTGCTGAAACTTCGCCATCAGCTATCTCCTATTGCAGCAGTATTGTAAAACCCTCGCTTTTGTTTGCCGGTGAAGATGATTGTGTTACACCCTTTGAAGTGCATCAGCAGCCCATGTATGATAACCTTGCTTCAGCCTGTAAAACTCTTATAAACATAAATGGAGCAAATCACTGCCAGTTTGCTGATTATGACTTTGCATGCTCACTTGGTGAACTCTTTTGCAGCACTGGTATCACCCGGGAAGAACAACATGATGTTATGAATACTTTTATGCTGCCATGGTTAGATTATTTTTTAAACGGGGACGTTTCAGCTCTCTCAACTTTTAATACAGAACTCACAACTTCATCTGCAATGACTTACTCGCAAAGTTGCAGCCTAAAAGATGCAGTTGTCGCAAGTGAAGAAAAAGACCTTCTTGTATTCCCAAATCCCGCAAGTAATGAGTTACACTTAATTTCAGATGAAAATTTTACCCATATTCAGGTGTTTGATATGCAAGGGAACCTAATTCAGAATATGCAAGTGGTTGAAAACAGAATTAATGTTTCAGCCATTCCTGCGGGAACATACTTGTTGCGGCTATCTTCTGAAAATTTTACCTACTCAAAAGTGATAACCATTGTGAATTAATTTGAAAAAATTGTGGATGAAATTGCCGCTTCATGCACCCAACCTATAAATTTGCAGAAACTGCGGAAATGATAAAGATCGGGCTATTGGGAGTTGGGCACCTCGGTAAAATTCATCTCAAACTTTTACAGGAAATACCTCAATTTCAACTCATCGGGTTTTATGATCCTGATGAGGTCGCTGCGGCTTATGCTGAAAAAACATATGCTGTAAAACGATTCACTTCCCTGCAACAACTTATTGATGTGAGTGATGCAATTGATATAGTAACCCCTACCCTTTCGCATTATGACTGTGCAAGAAAAGCCTTAAAAAAGTCAAAACATATTTTTATAGAAAAACCAGTGGCTAATTCAGTACGAGAGGCAAAAGAAATCATGAACCTTGTGCATGAAGCAGGTGTGAAAGCCCAAGTAGGGCATGTTGAAAGATTTAACCCTGCTTTTCTCGCTTTGAAGGGAAGAGATCTTCAACCCATGTTTATCGAGGCGCACAGATTGTCGAACTTCAATCCCAGAGGAACCGATGTTTCAGTTGTATTGGATCTGATGATTCATGACATTGATATCATTTTGAGTATCGTAAAAAGCAATATCAAAAAAGTAAGCGCAAGCGGTGTTTCGGTTATCAGCAATCAACCGGACATTGCGAATGCCAGGATCGAATTCAGCAATGGGTGTGTAGCAAACTTAACCGCTTCAAGAATTTCAATGAAAATGATGCGCAAGATGCGATTATTTCAAAAAGATGCTTACATCAGTATTGACTTTGCTGAAAAAATGACGGAAATATTAAGTTTAACGGACGCTACCGGTACGGAAGATGCGTTAACTATTGATATTAATACAGGAAGTAACATGCAGAAAAAAGCGGTTAAAATAGAATCACCAGAAATACCAGCTGTAAATTCAATTAAAATGGAGTTAGAATTGTTTGCAAATGCAATCATAACGAATAAAGAGACTCCCGTTACTATCACAGATGGTTATAACGCTTTACAGCTGGCACATACCATTTTACACAAAATCGAAAAAAATGCTGTTTTTAAATGAAAATGTCTTTTAATAAAAAATACCTCTTACCCATTGTTCCGTTTTTTTTCATCGGCTGTGCCGAACCTGAAATACCTGCCTTCCTTTATGCAGATTCGTTTTCTTTTAATTGTGAACTTAGTTCACAAGGGTATAATTCCGAAAAAATTACTGATGGCTGGTTGTATGTAAATGGGGAATTATTAGGAGTTTATGAACTACCTGCACTCATTCCTGTGCTTGCTAATGGTGATGCAGAAATTGTTTTGCTGCCGGGGATAAAAGAAAATGGGATTTCTGTATTCAGTATAACCTATCCTTTTTATGATGCTTATGATGTGAATGTAGTACTTTCCGCTGGTAATACAGATACGTTAATGCCTTTCACTACCTATTTTTCAGAAGGTTTGAATTTCATTGTTGATAGATTTGAATCAGGAAATATTTTCTCCTCTGCTATAAATAGCGACACAAGTTTCTATGAAGTATCTGATACTGCTGAAGTTTTTGAAGGGTTAAGAAGTATGCATGCAGAACTTGAAGGAGGAAATTATTTTTTCAGGGCTCAAACTTATGAACTCCTGCTTCCCGATGACGGGAGGGAATGTTTTCTTGAATTAGATTATAAGAATGACACTGAATGTGAAGTATGGCTCAGTGGCATTGGTGCCTCAGGGAGTGAATTCCCTGAGTATGTTATTTCTCTTAACCCTAAAGAAAATTGGAACAAGGTTTACATTAACCTGGGAGACATTGCAAGGTTAATTCAAACAGAAACTTATAAACTGGAGTTACGGATGAGTAGGCCTGAGACTGCAGCAAGAGCAGTATTGTATATTGATAACGTTAAAATTATCTGGCAGGAATAGGATGCGTTATAAAAGGAAAACTGGAACCTTAACCTATGTAATATTTGATTACATAACAGCCATGATTGTATGGGCAGCATTGTTTCTTTACCGAAAATTTATTATTGAAGGGCAGCCTTTTGATATCAATAAATTTGTTATTCATGATAAAAAATTTTACTACGGAATAATTTTAATTCCTGCGCTTTGGCTGCTTCTTTATTTATTTGCTGGTTTTTATTCAGATATCTACCGCAAATCAAGGCTATATGAATTTGCAAAAACGTTCCTTGTAGTTTTTATTGGTGTGCTTTTATTGTTCTTCGGTTTACTGCTGGATGATTACATAAAAAATTACAAAGATTATTACCAGTTGTTTTTCTTGTTACTTACTGCACAATTCATCCTTACAGTTACCGCCCGCATGATTATTCTTACCAGAGCAAAAAGGCAGTTACAAAAAGGTATTGTCGCATATAATACATTACTCATTGGCGGGAACCGAAGGGCAATGGGCCTATACGATGAGATAACGCATCTGAAAAAATCACTCGGGTATGCATTCATTGGATATGTAGATGCTAATGGAAATAATGGAGCTAAAGAGCTGGAAAAATTCATTCCCTGTATAGGGAAGTTGGAAAACCTGAAAGATATTTTAAAGGAAAGAAATATAGATGAGGTTATAATTGCAATTGAAACAAGTGAACATCACAAGCTCAATGAAATTATAAATACTGTAAGTGAGAAAAAAGGTATTGTCATCAAAATTATTCCTGACATGTATGATATCATGAGCGGCTCAGTAAAAATGAATAACGTACTCGGCGCAGTTTTAATAGAAATCTATCCTGATCTCATGCCCCGATGGCAACGTTTCATCAAAAGAGGTATTGACATATTAGTACCTTTGTTTGTACTTGTTTTGCTTTCTCCGCTTTATGTTTTCATCGCCTGGCGGGTAAAACTTTCCTCAAAAGGTGATATCTTTTATAAACAGGAACGTATTGGTGAAAATGGAAAACCCTTCTACATTTATAAATTTCGTAGCATGTATGAAAATGCAGAAGAACATGGCCCTGCATTGAGCAGCGAGGATGACACCCGTATTACTCCCTGGGGCAAAATTATGCGCAAATGGCGTTTTGATGAATTACCCCAAATGCTCAATATTCTGAAAGGGGAGATGAGTTTAGTAGGCCCCCGCCCAGAAAGAAAATATTATATTGAACAGATTCTTCAGAAATCACCGGAATACAAACACCTGCAAAAAGTAAAACCGGGGCTCACGAGTTGGGGCATGGTAAAGTATGGATATGCCAGCAATGTAACACAAATGATTGAGCGTATGAAATACGATCTTCTTTATATCGAAAATATGAGCCTTGCAATTGATTTTAAGATTTTGTTTTATACATTGCTTATCATTTTCCAGGGCAAGGGGAAATAATTATATTAGAGAAAAATTTACCGTCATGCAAAAAATATTCTTCCCACTTTTAACCCTTTTTTTCTTTTCCTGCAGTGAAAAAACCAGCGGAGGAGCCTCCCTAAACGGGCAGCCGCTACTAAAAGAGGGATGGGTGCAATATGAGAATGATAGTTTTACTATACAATACCCGCAAGGATGGGAAGCAACAGAAGATAATCAACACGGCACATTATTGATAATAAAATCAAAAGCGGAAACAGAAAGTGATGAATTCCTCGAAAACATTAATGTGATCATGCAAGATGTTTCTGCCTTTGACCTTGATCTAAAAGAATACACAAAAATTTCGGAAGAACAGGTGAGTTCCTTTATAACTAATTCGAAAATTTTAGAAAATAAAACACTCAAAAATCAAACTGGAGAGTATCAAAAACTTGTGTATACCGGGGATCAGGGTAAATTCAATTTACAGTTTGAACAATATTATTGGATAAAAGATGAGAAAGCTTGGGTAGTAACTTTCACTTCTGAACAAAAAAGTTACATGAGTTTTAAAGATGCCGGTGATGGTATTTTAAATTCTTTTTACCTGAAGTGAACTAGGATAAGTTCTACAAAGGCCAACCGATTGGTACTGTGAAATAGATTATCACCATTAATAAAACAGTAAGAATTCCTCCAACTCTAACAAAATCACTGAATTTGTATTTACCAGGACCGTATACTAAGATACAACTTGGTTCGAAAGGGGTTATTAAAGAAACTGATGCGCTGAGCATCACAGCAACAGCGTATGTCATAGGATTTACACCAAGTGTGTTTGCAGCCTCTAATGCTACAGGTATTACCACCAAAGCAGCAGCAGCGTTACTCATGGGTTGTGTAAGCAAAACTGTAAGTACCATGAACCCAGCCATGATGCCCAATGGTCCCAAGCCTGAAAACCAGCTTATAATTAGTTCAGCAAGATATTTATCGGCCCCGCTGTTTGCCATTGCTGTTCCAAAGGCAGTCATGCCTGCTATAAGCACCAATAACTTCCATTCAATATTTTTATAAGCATCTTCCGGTTTCACTGCTCCCACTATCATACTCAATACTGCGCTTGCAAGAAAAGCAATACTTACATGCACATGAAATGATTCTATTGAACTGACAAGAATTGCAAGCGCAAAAAAGGTAATAGCAAAATACCCTTTCCACAAATTTTGCTTTTTGTGTTCATATTCGCCAAGTACTACAAGATCATGGTTACTGGTTAAATCCGCAAATGCATTGGCAGTTCCCTGCACCAGCAACATGTCACCTACTTCTATTTCAATATTGTTAATTTTATCAATGATGTTTCTCCCCTCCCTGTTAATTGCTACAATAGTCATTGCATATTTTCTTCTGAAATCAATTTCAGCAATTGTTAAACCTGCTAGATTGGATCTGCCTGGAATTACAACTTCAGTAAGTTTTAACCCTTTCTTATTTCCGTAAAAATCCAGTGTATCCGCCATTATATCAACGCCTTTTGTATTTTTTATTTGCATCAGGTTTTTAATTTCACCCTTCACCAAAACAACATCACCTTCTCTAAACATTATATTATCTCCGGGAGAAAACTGCCTGTCACCTCTTATTACTGCTAGTACAACAAAGCCCATTTTTTCAAGATCAGAGTCCCTGATTACCTGGTTAATAAGCCCTGAATTGTTTAGAATTTTTATTTCACTTAAATATTCTCTCACTCCGTAGTCTCTCACAAGATCGTCCTTTCTCCTATCTGGCAATAGTCTGACACCAATAAAAATTAAATATAGTAAAGCAACAGCTACCATAATTAAACCTATCCATGTGAAGTCCCAAAACCCGAGGGTAGGATATTCATTTTTATCAAGAAATGCATTTACAGCAATGTTTGTCGAAGTTCCAATAAGTGTGCATGTACCTCCTACAATACTGGCAAAGGCCAGAGGTAATAATATTTTAGAAAAATTTATCCCAATTCTTTTTGCAATAGCCATAGCCGGGTTTATCATTAATGCTGTTACTGTAGTATTATTCATAAAAGCGCTGAATGTACTGGTGATAAGCACAATAGGAGTCAGGATCTTCCATGTATTGCCTTTCTGCTTTATCAGTTTGCTTGCCCAGACTTCAAGTACGCCCGAGGAATCAATGGCAGAACTTACAATAAAAATAGACGCAAGCATGATAATAAAATCACTTCCGAAAGGGGCGAATGCTTCTTTATAAGTAATAATGCCCGTAAGTACAAGGACCAGAACTACTGTCATAGTTACTATATCGACAGATATCTTTTCTGTTGAAAAGGCTATAACCGCAAGCACAAGCAGAGTGAGTACAATGGTTATTTCCATAAATTCTATTTTTTATTGTTATCTAGTAATACTTAAGCTCTAGGCAGTCTATCACAAATAAAAAATAAACTAAAATCCCGCTTGAAATTGGATTGCAAACAAATTATTGGCAACCAGCTTCTCAGTATCTTCTTCTACAACTAAATCGAACTCAGCCTGAATTCTTGTATTTTTTGTGAAATACCAGTTTGCAGCAAGAATATATTTATTCACCATGTTGAGGTCTTTATTGATGTCTCTGTCATAACTATCCAGCCTCGCAATTACCTGTAACTTATCTTTTATCGGAGTGTACCCAAGTGTTACATAATATCCGTTCCTTTTAAGCAATGCTAAACTGTCGCTTTCATCAGAACCTTTCAGGTATTCTGCCTCAAACAAAAAAACCCTGAACTTATAACTTATGTCACTGCCTAATCTCATGCGGTCCGCATTCACCCCAGGCTCTTCTGCAGTTTGTCCCACCCCGTTGTAAAATCTTCCGCTTACCCAAAGATCCTTTACTGGCGAAAATCTCACGGCACAGCCAAAATCTTTTTCCTTATTATTATCAACTACATTCATACCTGCACCGTTATAAATTCCTAGGGTATAGTCAACGATAGGTCTCTTTTTTTCATTTTTGCCAATATTTAGCTTACCGCTCAACCAAAGCCCTACATCTCTCCCATTTTGGTTTCCGTAGAGATCATCCTCCCTGCCTGATAATGCATTATCAATTTGTGTACGACTTACTGTTAATAAAGCCCATGGAGAGTGGAGATTATCATAACAATAAGGTGTTTTACTCTGCCCTATATTTACATTGAAGAAATCTTTGGGTTTGTATACAAATGTTGCGTCTAATATTTTAGGGGTACCCGCAAGTTCAAGGTGCAAGCGATAGCCTATATTCCTAGCAACGTCACCTCTGAAATCCAGCCGGGCTCGTCGAATATCAAATGCATCGCTTTTTGCAGAATCTTCAAATATCTGGTACCGGATATGAGAAAGACCCCGGAGTTCAATGTTTTGTGAAACTTTCACATAATAATTTTCAGTTTGAGGACTTTGTGCACTTCCATTTATAAGACCTGCAAAAAGAAATACTCCGAGTAATAGAATGCTTTTCATCTAGGTTATATTATTATTTGATGTAATATTACTTATATTCTATCGATTTAATAGAATATTTACCAGGCTTTTTTTCCCCTCTCTTAAGTAGTATCCCTTACTTATTTAACTTCTTAATCTCAAACTGGCTTGTTTTTGCCTCTACAAGGCTTGTAGTATCAAGGATAGCCGCAGTTGCCTCCCTCACTTGTTGC
>JBJXHH010000207.1:0-4223 GCA_046160675.1 Chitinophagales bacterium | reverse complement strand
ATATCGCCAACAAATTCTACAATTTCAGCATACCCCAGTGATTTATAATGAAAGCCCATGATCTGAAACAAACCCCAACTTGCTGAAGCATAGGCTGCTTCAGTTCCCGCAGAATTGTTTAATATCCCGATAGCCTTGTTCAGGCGATCATATTCTGCTTTGCCGCCTTTATAAAACTTTTTCGTCCACTTGGGGTATAACACATCTTCATTTCCTGTAACAATTGTGTTTGGGTCAATGCCCCGTTTTTTTAACTCATTCCAGAAAATATGTCCCTCAAAAAGGATCTTCGTCCGCCCGTCAATGAGAAATCCCCGCCCGCTGCTTTCTACTTCATTCACAGCCCTTACAACAGCTACTTCAACACCGAGTTCGTTTGCAAGTGATACAATATCTTCATCTTTCAAAAATTTTTCTTCCATCGCTGTCAAATCAACAGGTACATTATTAATGAGTTTTGTCCATGTTTTTGTAAACACAACTCCATCACTTACTAAGCCGTTTTGCGTTTGAAAATCTCTAACTGCAGCATCTGTAGCTGCATTAAAATTTTCTGATACAACTAACTGATAGCCGTATTCATTCAGCAGTTCCTGCAGCAGGGTAACTGCTTCGTTTTTTGAGTTGAGTTTGAGTTTGAGCATATCAAATAGAATATTCAATCTTACCACTTAGGGCCCGGCCCCATGTGCATTCTTCCTTCTCTGTCGTACCAAGTTCCATCAGGCCATCTTTCAAATTTCCAATTGTCGGTATTTGTTTCGTATTTGTCATACAGTTTATTGTCCCTCTCAACCAACGAATCATACAAAGTATTAGGGTTATCAACTCCAAGTTCACCTGCAAGAGGAATATATACAGCGCCCCGCATATTTGGTAATGAGTTACCTGATTCATTTATTATTTCATTTGCCCAGGTAACACAATTATAATTCAAAATATGATATTGTGGCGTAGCTGCACAAGAAGCCTGTGCTTTACCTAATGCAGCAAGATATTGACCTCGGTTTACATAAAATGTTTCAACGTAATCTACACAACCATAATGAGTCAAGTCAGGATGTACAACACAACCCGGAGCTGTTCTGCTTCCCATAATTCCACTGGGGTCTGGAGTGGGATAATTTTTATTCGGATAAAACCCAAAGGTATAAATTGCTCCATTGAGTTCTTCAAATTCAATAAATGTATGCCCTACATTACCTTCAGTGTCTACATCATCAAGGCTCTTTTCTTCAATATCAATATGAACCGCTATGATATAGCCAGGATCTGAATCATCATCATAAATTGAACTTTCAAAAGGGCCGTCCTCAGGATTATCAGGCTCTACACATTGTTTTTTTGAAGCACATTTCCATGCACCACCGCATAATTCCTCAGAATCTGAATCTTTAAAATCTCTACTGACCATTCCATTCTGCTGCACAACATGTGTTAGCTCATGCGCCAGTAATTTTTTTCCTGCATCTGTTTCAGGCTGATATTGGTTTTGATTAAAAACAATGTTACTGCCTGTTGTGTAAGCTAATGCATTAATGCTTTGTGCTGATTTCGCTGCTACAGCATCTGTATGAATTTTCACATTGCTGAAATCATAACCGATCTTTTGTGAGAAGAATTGGTTTGTTTGAGGAGGTAAACTATTTCCCGAACCTCCCAGTCCACTTATATAGCTTTCAAGTTCAGATGATGCTTCTGTTTCTGAATTGTTTTGTTCTTTGCGTTGGAGATTTTCTTCATCATCATGTTCACAGGCGGGACATTTTTTTTGTATTGATGAGATTGTTACAGGTTTGAAAAAAGTATTTTGCTGGTTGATGTTCTTTGATTGAACTATCAGTTCGGCAACAGCATCTGCTTCCTGCTCATACTGATCGTTGGGCTGGTTGATAGAGAGTTTGGGCTGGAAAAAAACTGAATTATTTTTCCCTGCAACAACATTTGTATTTACCAACTCTGTTTTGTGCATCTGTAAAAATATTTTTCAAAACATAACTACTTTTCCATCCCTCACATCGCTTTTTTTATAGATAGCTTCCTGCACTACTTCTCCGTCAGGATTCTTCAGGAGCAGCGTTGCACCTGTGTTTGACAGGCGTATCGATTTTGAAGGCAGGCTTATAGTTTTTGCTTCTCCCGCCAGCATATTTCCGGTTAACGGCAACGTTTTATTTTTTACATCCACCAGCCAACCATCCAGGTTTACTATCGAATTAGTAATATTGATTACTGTGATATTCTCATTGTTGTAATCGTTACCGGCAGGATTTACTAAAGCTGAGATAATTTTCACAGCCTTCTTTTTATTTTCCTTCATACTCAACGCAAGTTGTACTGCTTTCTCGGCATCGGGTTTTCCATAGCCGTAGTACCGGCTGTGCCCGTTTGCATTATAATTTCCGCCCGCAGTATCAATTTTTTCACAACTGTCTTTTATTATTTCCTTTACCTGCTGCCAACTCAGTTCATTGTTAGCTGAAAGTATCAACGCTGCAATTCCTGCAACTCCCGGACATGCGCTGGATGTTCCACCAAAATCATTGCAGTAACTTCCGTTAGAATTATACCCGGCAGCGCCCAACCTGTCAGTAGTATAAATTCCGGGAGTGATTGCATCAGGATGATTCATTTGCGGTTCGCCCCAATCGCTACTGGGGAAGCAACACCAAACTGCATCGCCAAAGTCACTGTAAACACTTTTTTTATTGGTATCATTACTTGCAGCTACGGCAATCACTTTTTCATAACTTGCATATCCATCATATTTCACATCTTCATTTCCATTTCCGGCTGCAAAAACTAGCACACAGCCTTTGCCGTTTCTGCCGGTGTTAATTGCATAATCCATTGCAAGCCTTGTGCTGTCGGGCAGGTCAAAATATTCAAAATGCTGCGGGTCATTCGGGTTCCAGTATTCTCCATCGTAAGGCCCCCAACTGCATGAGATCACATCCGCCCCGTTGTCAGCAGCCCAGGTAAAAGCATTCGCCTCCTGCATGCTGCCGAGGTTAGAAGCATTTCTGATGGGAAGCAATTTAGCTGCAGGCGCTACTCCTGATGCTTGTATGCCGCTAGCGCAGGCAACTCCTGCACATGCGGTTCCATGATTTTCATCTGCATATTTCGGTTTCGGATTATTTGAAACCAGCGTTACATCACGGGAATGAACAACTTTTCCCGGTATGTTAAATTCAGGATTATCAATATCCACCCCATCGTCAATTATTGCTATCACTATATTTTCGCCTGTTGCCAAAACATGCGCCTTTTCAGCATTTACATGCGCATGCACCAGAACACCGCCAATAGTTGCTTGTTTTAAATGCCATTGCTGTGTATGAATAAATTTTTTACTTTTCTTTTTGATGAGTTCAGGATGGCATAACTCTGTTTCAGGAAGGTTGAGTAAATTATTAGAAAGTTCAAAAATTCCGAGCCCTGTATTTTCAGGAGCTGCAACAAAATATGCATTAGTTGCGTACGATAGTTTTTGTTTTATTATGAGTTGATACTTTTCAAGTATTTTTTCGCAGGCATCGGTTTTTAATGTATCCTGAAATTTGATGAACAGGTTTTCTGTATACACTACCGGTGATTTGCTTTCTTCATCCATTAGAACTCTCCCGGCAAATCTTAATTCTTTTTCTTTTTTTAAAACACTGCGGGTAGTGTCCCTGAGAGCAAGCTGGTTTTTCGTTCCTTCTTTTGATTTCAGGATGGTAACATCCGCCTCGGGCAATTCAAATTCAATATTGTAATTGTCAATTGCATTTTTTCCCTCTTCTGAAAACACAGCGTCTGCAAGCTTCCTGGCGTTTTTTGTGCGTACTACAACCCGGTTTTCGCTTTCAACCAGCGTACGTTTTTTCCCTTTCTTACCGCCGAATGTGTAGGTATACATAGTAGTTACTTTTTATTGTTGAATAAATAATTTAATTCCACTCTGTTCTTAAAACATGTTTCATCCAGGGGAGTTTAATGTAAGAAACGCCCCAGGGCATTTTGTTCATGAGTATGTCAACTGTTTTCTGTTCTACCTGCAAAAGCCATTCATCATCTAAAAAAGTAAGCTTTCCTTCCCGCTGCAGAAAAGTGTTTCTCAGGCTATCTAAGCTTGTGTTCTTTAACACTGTCCAATGTTTTATGATAGAATGTAAAACATCATCAACTTCCTGTTTCTCAAAATCACTGAGTTGAAGATCAACGGGTAAAGTTTTTTC
>JBJXHH010000206.1:0-15577 GCA_046160675.1 Chitinophagales bacterium | reverse complement strand
ATGCGGTATATAGAGAATGATCTACTCAAAGCGGTAGGTCATTCTTACTTTTTGCTTTATAAAATGCGCAGTAAGGATGCATGACGCATATATTGCATTTTGGGTTAGTGGGTCTGCAGATTTCCCTGCCAAGGAATGAAATAGCCATTCCGGCTTCGCCCCAGTTTTTTTGAACTATTTTTTCCATTATTTGCTTTTCCATTTTTTTCGGGTCAGCAGATGAGGCAATTCCTAATCTTGTTGCCACCCTTACAACATGCAGGTCAACACCCACTCCTTCAGCTTTTGCACCTGTTTCCCGCATGATCACATTGGCCGATTTTCTTCCAATACCGGGCAAAGAAGTAAGCTCAACCATGGTTTGCGGAATGTTTTTATCATCTTTTATCTTTTTAGCAAGTTCAGTCAACCATTTCATTTTGTTTCTGAAATTCCTGATTTTATTGACAAGAGGTAACAGTGTTTCTTCATCAGCTCTCGCAAGCACTTTCATATTCGGAAAGGCTTTAAAAAAATTAGGGGCAAGCTGGTTAATAAGTTTGTCAGAGCTCTGCGCTGAGAGTATAACCATTACCACCAGTTGGTAAACATTTTTATATTCAAGCGGATGTTTTTTGTTTTTATATTTTTTGAGAAGGGGTTTAAATGCATCGCTCCAGTTAGTTGGTGGCATACTCTTTTTTTTGATAGTAAAACTATTTTCTTTTTTGCAGAGTATTGTGCCGCCAGTAATTTTTCCCGTAATCGCAAAAGATTTCTTCGCCGGGATTTATTTTTTTTATTGCTGCAAGGCACACTTTATCATTGCTTGTGAGAGTAATAAATGCATTGTTTTTAAAATTGGTATTCCCCGACCCTGAAGCATCGTTTGCATACTTGGCAAAACATTTTGTGTTTTTACAATCAAGGGTCTTTCCATCAGGAAGATTTATAAAATATGTTCCTGAACCTGATGCAGCATGCGTTTCAGCCTGAACTGCTGATAATACCCGGCCCTTAAAAATTGCTATGATTTCATTTTTAAAAATGGGGATAACTGAAAACAAGCCCCTGCCGGCATTTAATATTTGGGAATTTTGTACAAACAGGTAGTCCTTTTCTTCCGCAGCAATCTCAAACAACTCAGCAGGTATTTTTTCTTTCCTAAATGAGTTTCTTGCCCTGCCAGTAGTTGCCATTGTATATGATGTGTTCTAAAATAAAAAAGCCCTCCCAAATCGGGAGGGCTTTTTTTATGGTATCTTACTTCTCAGCTTTCTTTTCTTCTTTTCTTTTTTCCATTCTTTCTTTTTCTTCTTCGGTCATGTTTTCTTTCTTCTCTTTTTTCTCATCTTTGTTCTCTCTCATCTGTGCTTTTTCTTCTTCACTCATTCCTTCCATTTTTTCTTTCTTGGTACTGTCTCTTTCTTTCTTAAACTGAGCCATTTGTTCTTTTGAAAGGAAACTTTTATATTCATTAAAGCGAGCCTGGGTTATTTTTTCTTTTTCAGCTTTTAACATTGCTTCATCTGCATTCGGATTGTTATGATTTTTCATCTTTAGTTCAATAAGCTGTTTTGCATATTTTTCATTCACAGCCATTGCTTTTTGTTTTTGATCAGCTGAAAGTTTCAACTTTTCGTCCATCATTTTTGTCCACTCTGCAGCCATTTCCTGGGCTTTTTTCTCTACCTGCGCTTTGTCTGATGTTCCCTGTTCAGTTGATTGGGGAGCAGTTTTTTCGCCGCCCCTTTCCCCGGTTTTTGATTGTGCAAATGCCCCGGTTAAGAACATGCTACCAACAATTGTCAAAATTAAACTTGTCTTTTTCATTGTATTGTTTTTAGTTGTTTGTAAAATTGATTTTTTTAATTAGCAGTTAGAGAAAAATCATGCCAATTTGCTGACCCTATGCTGCGGGGGCAAAGGTACAATTTTTAGTAAAAGCAAAACATTTTTAAGTTCGGCTTAAATAGGTACTTATACTGCAGCTCTTCTGAGCCTGTCGTTAATGGCAATTCCAATACCTTGCTCAGGCACAGGTTCGGCGATAATAATATCAATATCTACTGAATCCAGCTCATGCAAATATGAAAAGAGGTTTTTGGCTGCAGTGTTCAGATCGCCTGTGGGGGAGAGAATACGCTGAATATTAATTTTAGGATGTTTTATTTCTTTCTGAAAACCGAGTACCCCAATTTTTATTGAGAAATTTCTTGCAATGAGTTCCTGAAGATTGCCAAGAAGTAATGGTGTTTTGGGGGCGTAATGGCTGGAAAGCATACCCGGCGCTTCTACTTTGCCACTGATTGGATTTGTTTCCGGGAGGTATCCTGTTAGTTCTGAAATGTCTTCAGGAGTTACTTTTCCAGTACGCAAAATTTCGACTTTATCCTTATCGTTCAACTTTATAATCGTTGACTCAATACCCACCTGGCAAACACCTCCATCAAGTATGTAAGCGATTTCGCTACCAAATTGTTTTTCAACATGTTGGGCTGTAGTGGGGCTGATATAACCTGAAAGATTTGCACTTGGAGCACACAGTGGAAAATCAATCATGGACAACAGTTTAAGTGTATCAGGATGTGCGGGAATTCGTATGGCAACCAGGCTGTTTCCGGCTGTTACAAGATCATGGATAGTATTTGCTTTTGGTAACAATATTGTTAAAGGTCCGGGCCAGAATTTTTCGCCAATTTTTTGAAGTATAACCGGAAAAGAAGTTGTGAGTTGACTTATCCTTTCTAAATTGTTTGTGTGAACAATGAGGGGATTGAATGTTGGTCGTTTCTTAACTTGAAATATTTTTAAAACAGCATCAGTGTTCAGGGCATTTCCTGCAAGACCATAAACTGTTTCAGTTGGTATTGCAACAATATTCCCTTTTTTCAGAAGTTCAGCAGCAAAATGAATATCAGTTTCAATCACGGATGTAAAGATAAGAAAGCCGGTAGGCTAAATGTTTTTCCAACAGTAGATGGCATTACCCATTGTATCAATATCTTTCCCGCCTGGAAATACTTCAAACAGATTTTCCCAAAGCAAATATTCCAGTTCTTTATTGCTTTTCAACCTGCTGAATAATATTGTCCCATTTTTTTTAATACTTTTTTTCAATGCTTCAATAAATTCTTTTTGCTGAAGCTTTTTCGGCACATTTCTGTCCACAAAAAGGTCAACAGTCACCAGGTCAAACTGAGTGTTGTTTACCAAAACCCAATCATAAGCATCAGCAGCATGAATCTTTATTTTCTCAAAACCTTCCCGTGTGGGGTAATATTTTTTTGCAAGTCGGATTACTACGGGATCAATCTCAACACAATCTATCTTACAATCTATCTTGTATTTTTCCTGCAGTAAGTAAGGTATGCTCCCCAGACCCAAACCCAGCACAAGTGCTGAGTTTATTTTATTCTTCTGTGGATGTATTTTTGCCAATGCCCCGCCGTAAGAAGTGTAAAGATCTTCAAATGAGTATGTTGCATTAAGTGTATTTAGCTGATACCTGTTTCTTGAAAGCATCACTTCAAGAGTTGAGTTGGTCTCACTGTAAACTGTTTCAATTTTTATATCAATAAAATAGCTGAGTAATCTTTGCAAAATGTTTGCTCTGTACTCAGCCATTTTATAAAATGTTTTCGGAAACTATTTTGCAGGTTTATAATATTTGATTGCTTCCGGGATATATATTGTCTGAATATTTTCAATTCTTGTTTCATCACTCGGGTGGGTACTCAGAAATTCAGGAATTTCAGCACCGCCACTTTGTTCTGACATGCGTTGCCAGAATCCAACTGCATGGTTTGGGTTATAACCCGCATCAGCCATAAAGATTAACCCCAGCCGGTCTGCCTCACTTTCCTGCGATCTTGAAAAAGGAAGTAAAACTCCCACTGTGGCGCCAACCCCTACTGCAGTGAGCAGAAGACTTCTTGTTTGTTCAGGTTTATTTGTGAGTGCTAAATCTAAAGCTGTAAACCCTGTGTAGGCTATTAATTGCTGACTCATTCTTTCATTTCCATGTCTTGCAACAGCATGGGCAATTTCATGCCCAATTACCACAGCAAGTCCATTCTCATCTTTTGTTATAGGGAGTATGCCGGTATAAACCACCACCTTTCCACCTGGCATACACCAGGCATTTACCTGGTCGCTTTCTATAACATTAAACTCCCATTTAAAATCTGCTAACCGATCTTCATATCCTTCTGTTTTCAATATTTTTTCAACTGATATTGAAATATTTTTTGCCACCCTTGTTACCATGTCAACATCCTTACCAGATGAAACAACTTCACTTGTGTCAAGAAAATCGGCATAAGCAGCAAGACTCATAGCTACCAGTTCACTTTCGGGAAGTAAGCTTACCTGTTTTCTATCCGTCAGGGGAACCCGGTTACATGTAAGTGATAAAATACCTAGAAACAGAATTACACTTAATTTTCTCATTTCCGAAATTTTTTTTGAAAGGTACATTTTTTTTAATCAAGGAGTTCAAAAATCAAACCATTATCTGTCCTCTTCTTCGTCTCCGCTAATGTCTGGTGCTCCTGTAACAGGTTCGCCCAGCGAGGTTTGCATCCTTTTTACAAATTTTGTAACTTGAGGTTTGCTTTCCATCATAAAGACAAGGTCTCTTCCGTTATCATTTTTAATGGTTCGTTTGCCGGCGTCCATGTCGAAGATAGATTTGTTTATTCCATCATTAGAAGTGAGGATTTTCATTTGCCCTACCCTGTAAGTTATATATAACCAGTCTTCGTAGGGTGTTTCAAAGTAAATTGTAAAATAGTCACCGCTGGTTTTTTTGCCAAATTCTGCATAACACTTTATGTCCTGGTTAAACTGTTGATTTCCAAACCATACAATCTGGCCTTGTGAAGAAGAAGAGTGAAATGATTTTGTTTTTGAATCCCAGAATAGCTGAAGATTATTTGTGAGCAGAGTCATTTTTGAATCCTTCGGTTTCGTGAGATACCCAATTTCGTTTAAGCTTTTTACAAGCTTTTCTGCTTCTCTGGTATCCTCACTTATACTGTTTAGTGCAGAAAGTAAAGTAAGTTCTGTGCTATAATCTATCGGGGCAGATTCTGAGTTTCCGGCATATAATGTTTCACCGATAGTCTTAAGTAAGTCTTCAGGGAGTGGCAATGCAACGCCAACAGTTGCATCCATTTTAAAGACAGAGTCTTTGACCGATTTCTGGATAGTTCCATAGGATGTTACCTCACACAGGTCAGTTTTTAAACCCAGAAGAAGAGGGCCCTCGCAGGCTACTTCACTGTTTTTATTATCATAGGTCATGATGCCGCCCGGAAGGCTGGGATCAAATAGTTTATCCAGGTTGCCGAAAAAATATTTATCCTCTTGTTCGTCATAATATCCCTGTCCCCTGGCAACAAATACCATCGGATCATTTTTCTGCCGGCGTTTTCCCATAATACGCATGTATAGGTCAGTGGAATCTGTGTTTCGGAAAATTCCTGCAAATAATGAATCGTTATTGCTTTCATCTTTTGCAAAATCCAAACTGAATATAGGATTGGCTGGGTCAATAAAATCATCAATTCGAAACCAGGCAGCGTAAGTGTCAGAAGTATCAGCAATATTCAATTTTACAAAACCCCGGAATTTTAGAAACTGATCGGGGGTATTCATTTCAACTGCTCCTTTAAAGTTCACATTTTTTTCTAGTACAAATTTTATACTGTCGCTCACATATCCTTTTGCGTAAACCTGGAAATTATCATACCCAGATAAAGAATCAAGAGTTTTTTTGATGCCTATTTCATCAAGTGGTACTTTTTGAGGTCCTGTTTTCGTATTTACATAATCATAAAATCCTTTTCCTTTCAAACTGTTTCTCCCGTATATGTCTAGGGTTGCTCCCTTGATAGTATGATAAGTGAATAATGTATCTCCTATAATCTGGGCATTTTTGAGTGTCCGCATTTTTGCTTCTGCTTCCACAAAAACTTTCCCACTATCAGGGATTACATGTGAATCACCAATAGTGATAAATGGTACCCCTTCTACACCCAACACATAACTTTTCATATCAAACTTCCCGTTTGTTCCTTCAAAGTTCAGCCCGTCCTGTGTTTTGTTAGTGGATATAAAGGTGCCATACTTCTTATTCGTAGATGTAAAGTCCAGGATCTTTGCCTCCATGTCCCAGTTAAATTCATTGATGGTAGTTTTATACATATTAAAGGGCATTTCCGTCATCAGTGTGTCGTTATTCGATTTAAAATTTCCCATCTTTTTGCTAAAGTCAACATCTGCCCTCACATCATTCAGTTTCAATGCAAGTTTAACAGGATCTATTGATTGTATCTTCATATCAGCAGTATCGCTTGTCATCGTCATGGCGCCGTACTTAAACTTGTTTGATGATAGTGCGACATCAAGCCACTCCATTGTTCCTGTACTTTCCAGGCCCTGTGATGTAACATCAACATACCCTTTAAACTGGGTGTAGCCGTCAAAAAATTGGAAAGGTGTTTCGCCCATTGTTATACGCATATCATCATCATATGCCATCCAGTTCATGGAAACATTTGTATTTTGAACTGAAGGAAACTGAATTCCTTTTTCTGTTTTTGCTACATTGAACTGGTCAATTTTAGCTAATGTGGAATCAGGAAAGAAAAGGAAATCTTTACTGGTTGAATTACTTGCCATGAAAGAAATACTTCCACTTCCTCTAAAGCCTTCATTACTCAAGTATATACTGTCTTTATAGTTTCCCCTTCCGCCGTACATAGAAAATCCTTGAGAGGGTGTTTTTGTTTTAAAGCCCAGTGAGCGATCTTTTTGTAGGGAAAGTTCTTCTTCAAAGTCAGGGAAAATCCCATCACTGATCATCGTACCGCCAAACTTCATTTTAGTATAGTCTACTTCATCCAGATTTTCAATTGTGAAAGGATCAACTTTGAAATAAAACTCTTCTTTTTTATAAATACTGTCAAACACTTCTGCCTTTTCATAATCAGCTTTTGATGAAGAATAACTAATGAAGATGGGATATTCTTTAAAAGGTTTACGACCGGACTTATTATCTGATTTGTCAATTTGTAACTTGCCGCTGAGAACACTGAATGATGTTTTTACTGGCAGATAAAGTGTGTTTCCAAATTCATCCACCTCTGTAGATTCAACATACAGGATCATGGAATCAACATTCGCCATTTTGATGTCAAACGTATCATAACTGAAGTAGAAGGTATTTCCTACAAAGTCGGCATTTCCGCCTACCACCCGTCCACTGAAAAACATATCCCTGTTTTTTCTAATCTCCAGAGCGGCACTGTCTGGGTAAAAGAGTACAAACTGGGAGTCGCTTAAAAATACCTGGTCAACACCATCCAGCCTCATACTTTTTTTATTCAGGTCAATAATGGCATTTGGTTTTTCTGTTTGACTCATGATCTGAATAATATCGTAGTCAATTTTTCCAGTGTAAGAGTTTGTGTAATTAAATATCTTGTCTTTCAGGGTAACCAATTGCGTTTCTGCATCAAAGTATAAAAAGCCTTCTTTCATCATTTCATAAAGTAATGACCTGATTCCATCTACTGTGAGTGTTGGGTTTAACTCTCTTGCAAGTTGTGCTGCTGGAATTTCCCTGGTACCAAGTTTTTCACTATAGCGCTTAAACAAAACAATTGGGTTAGCAGGAGAAATGCCCTGGATTGATGAATACAATTCATTGCTGAATAATCCTTCACTTTCAAAGTAAGAACGTTTCTGCCCTGCCCCTAATACATTCCGCATCGCCATTATGGTATCGTCAATAAGCCAGGCTATTTGATCAACATCAGCATCCATGTTATGATAAGAACTGTAATAAGCGCTTCCGTTTGCGCCTATTTCTCCCCGGGTAATTGTAACGGCACGATGTATAGCATCAAAATTCAGATTTGCATCAGGATGATAAATAGAGTCCTTATTAATACGCAAAACAATTTCAGCATGTTGGGAGAAAATAGCATCCGGTTTTATAAGAAAATTTTTTGCCCTTGTTGTCATCACTACAATATCATTTATATTCCTGAAATCTAACCTTGCTAAAGAACTATCCTGACCAGCACCCGCTATGTTAGCGCCTTTCATAAAAAAACTGCCATAGTAGTCAACCTTGTCAATAATGTCTTTGATTTTAATGCTTGCATCATAACTTCTGAATTGCGGGTATTCAACTTTTTCAGGATTATAATTCAGCAATAATTTATCTGTAAAAGCACCAAGTAAAGGTTTTTGCAATTGCCCGATGTAATAAAAAGTTGCCGAGTCAATACGATAATCATTTTTGCTTGTAACAATTTTATACTGTGGGGGGAAGGTGACATAAATATTATTACTATCAAGCCCCGCCCGCATCCAGTTTGCAGTTCCTTTTTTCCCTCGCCATTCTTCCTCTGTGGGATAATAGGTGCCTGAGGTGTTTGCAATAGTAAACCTGTCTGTTGCAGTAGTTCCGCTTAGAGTAACTTCAGGAAATTGTATTTGAGGGATCCCATCAACAACTTTCATGTTGTAATCAAATGCAGAATAATACCAGGTTTTTGAACCTGAATCATATAAGGCATTTTTACCAAAGAAGGGATCCGAGAATTCAAGCCACTTTATAAATGTTGCATTTTTGCTGTTTTGCAAAAGTTCAGAGTTCACTTGCATCCACCTGTCATAAGTTTCAGGCAGTTGCCCGCTTGCTAAAAACGAGGTTACTGAATTCAATAAATTTGCAAAAGCAGGAGAGGGGCGTAGTTTTTTCCCAAGCATGTCGTTACTGATAGAAATGAGTTGCTCTATCTGTTCCTGGGTGAGATTGCCTTTTTTTACTTCCTCTTCAAATACATTAAAAGCATTTTTCCCTTCTTCATTATTATTTGCACTCATGAAACTGTTGAGTTCTTTCATGAAGTTGGCCTGGTCGGGTGAAAACGATTTAAGCTGCGAAAATGAAATAAATGTAATATGAAGGAGAAGAATACTTGAGAAAATTTTTTTCATGACATTCAATTAAATAAATACTTTAAGCAGGTAAAACTCACCCTTCTATTAATGCAAGATTGCTGATTTTATTTCATAAGAAATGTTAAAAGTTTTCCACAAATCAAAAGGTAAGAGCAATGCAAATCCAATCGCTTTTTGTGGAAGAATCAGCTAGCCTGAAACCATTTGCCTGTGTAGCATGTATAACGTCAGGAAGGTCCTTTGTTAAGATGCCGCTCAGTAATAGGGTTCCATTTATGCTCAGGCAATTTTTAAAAAGGGGTAAACTTTCTGTTATAATGGGTTTATTAATATTGGCCAATATGATGTCAAATTCTTTTCCCCGCATTATGTCAAGTTCGGTAAGAGAAACAGAAATATTTTTTGCTGTCGGGTTTAGGGCAATATTATCTAAAGTGTTGTTGTAGGCCCATTCATTATTATCTATTGCCAGAACCTCTTTTGCGCCCTGCTGCGCAGCAAAAATTGCAAGAATGCCTGTTCCGCAACCGGCATCACAAATTGTTTTCCCATCGAACTCAATCTTCAGCATCATCTCTAACATCAGGTAAGTGGATTCATGATGCCCGGTACCGAAACTCATGCGAGGTTCTATTACAAGAGAATACTTGTATTTTGAGTCGGGTGCATGAAAAGGAGCACGGATGAGAATATTCTCTGCAACAATTACCGGTTGAAAATTTTTTTCCCATTCTTCATTCCAGTTTTTATCCTCATAAACTTTTGAAGTGTATGAAAATTGAAATTGAGTTTGAAGGTCTTTTATTTTTGTTTCGATAGCATTTGTCTCTATTAACTCAGAAGGGATATAGGCGAATACCTGGGTTTCATTCAGGTCAAATGTGTCAAAACCAAATTCAGCAAGCAAGGCCAGTAATATCTCTGATGTAGATTCATCAGAACTTACAAAGTGGTATTCAGAATATTGCATGAATTGAAAATTATTCAGCTGCCTTGATGATACTGAGAAAATCTTTCGCAACTAAAGATGCGCCACCTATTAATCCTCCATCTATATCCTGCTGAGCAAAAAGATCTTTTGCATTTACAGGTTTTACGCTGCCACCGTAAAGTATTCGAATACTTTCAGCAATTCCTTTTCCGAACTTTTCTTCAAGTTGTTTACGAATAAACGCATGCATCTCCTGCGCTTGTTCAGGGCTTGCATTCACTCCTGTACCTATTGCCCAAACAGGTTCATATGCAATAATTAGGTTTTGTATTGCTTCTTTGCTGAATGAAAATAATGCTGTTTCAATTTGTTGTTGAATGGTTTTAAAATGACTGTCAGCATTTCTTTGTTCCAAAGTTTCACCACAACAATAAACAGGGATCATTTTATGTTCTAAGACTGTTTTTATTTTTTCAGATATAAAAGCATCATTCTCTAAAAAATATTGCCTGCGTTCACTATGACCCAAGATCACAAAATTGCATCCGATACTTTGCAACATCCTGGCGGAAACTTCACCTGTATACGCACCTTCTTCTTTCGAATAACAGTTTTGTGCGCCAAAAATAATTCCTGAATTCTGAAACCTGGAAATAAGAACCTGTAGGTATAGATACGGCGCTCCAATCCAAACATCGCTTTGTCCGATAGGGCTCATTTCATTAGCGATCTCAGCAACTGTTGTCTCTGCCTCCTGGGCAGTTTTATACATCTTCCAGTTTCCGGCAATGAGTTTTTTCCTTTTCATACAATTTACTTTCTCAAAAATATTAACTCTCCTTTCCTGTATTTTTCGCTCATCTCATAAACTGTGGTTAAGATTTTTTTATCAATATCTGTAAAGGGAATGTTTCTTCTTTTCATTACTTCCTCTGCAACTTTAAATGCATCTTTCAGTTTGTAAGTTGTAAAACCGGATGCACCTCCCCAACTGAAAGAAGGAATAAAATTTCTTGGAAAACCATCACCGAAAATATTTGAACTAACGCCAACTACAGTTCCTGTGTTAAACATGGTGTTTATTCCGCATTTACTATGATCACCCATGATCAGTCCGCAAAATTGCAAACCTGTAAGAATAAATTTTTGAGACGCATAATCCCAGAGTTTCACTTCTGCATATGTGTTTTTCAGGTTTGAGTTATTCGTATCAGCGCCGATATTACACCATTCACCAATTACAGAATTCCCGAGAAAACCATCATGCGCTTTGTTTGAAAAATTCTGCATCACAACATTATTCAATTCACCTCCAACTTTACAATGTTCACCTACAGTAGTTGCGCCGTAAATTTTTGCTCCCATTTTTACAACTGATCCTTCACACAACGCAAAGGGCCCTCGTATCATGGCGCCTTCCATTACTTCTGTATTTTTACCAATGTACACTGGGCCTGTAGTTGTATTGATAGTTACGGCTTCTATTTTTGCACCCTCTTCAATAAACACATTTTCGCCAAGGAAAATTACCGAGGATGAAAGAACGGCTGACTTCCTGTTTTTTGTAATTCTTTCAAAATCTTTTCTGAGCACCTCATCATTCATTTTAAAAATATGCCAGGGGCGGCTAATTGTCTTGTAAGTCCCTTGAAACTCAACTGTACCAAGAGTTTTAGCATGCTCTAACAAACTATTTCTAGAAAAATATTTATCTGAACAGTTCAGGGCAATGAGTTCACCGTTACAAATAAGAACAGAATTTTTTTGTAACTTTTTTACTGCTGAAGAAAGGTTTTCGTCTGCAATTATACCTCCGTTCACATATACATTTTCATCAGAAAACCGGGCGGGAAATTTTTCGCTCAAATATTTTTCGGTGAGATAAGAGACCTCGGATTGTAAATAATGTTCCCATTTTTCAGCGAGTGTATCTATACCTATTCTTAAGGAAGCAACGGGCCTGGTAAAGGTCAGGGGAAGGAGGCTTTCCCATCGGGCATCATCAAAGAGTATAAAATTTGTCATGAATTTTTTGGGGTTGAATACATTGAATAGCTGATTGGTTTACAATTTTTATCATCGCTATAAAGTTAAAAAATATTTACCTGTTCGTTTTGGCAATAAAAAAGCCCCGCAAAAAGCAGGGCTAGTAAAAGATTTAATACATTATTTTTTTGCGTACTTTTTGTTGAATTTTTCAATCCTTCCCGCAGTGTCAACAAACTTCATTTTACCTGTGAAGAAAGGATGACTTTCACTTGAAATTTCCAGTTTCACAAGGGGGTATTCTTTACCATCTTCCCATGTAATGGTATCTTTCGTTTTCGCAGTTGATTTTCCAAGGAAGGAATAATCAGCTGAAATATCCTTAAACACTACAATCCTGTAATCTGAAGGATGAATATCTTTTTTCATTCTGTTATCTATTTATCAAATGAGGCGCAAATGTACATAAAAATCTGCTAATAAATAACCAATCTTCGTATATTTGACAACAATAACTCGCATTTTATGAATTGGCGGAAATTTAATGGACAACAGCTGGAGAGACCTATAAATGAGGAGGTCCGGGAGGCTATTGTACGGGAAACCCTTGCTGGGAACCGCCTGAAAGTTTGTATTGGCAGTGATTCACAAGTGTATGGAAATAACATCGAATTCGGCACTGTAATCGTTTTTTTAAGGGAAGGCCGGGGAGGATTCATGTATATTGCAAATGAACGCAAGACACAGAAAATGACCCTGAAAGAACGTTTATTACATGAAGTTTCTCTCTCCATACAGATTGCTTATGATCTTTGCGACCTTCTTGACATGTATGAAGTAGACTTAGAAGTGCATGCTGACATCAATACCAACCCGCATTTCCAGTCAAATACTGCATTGCATGAAGCTATGGGTTACATCCTGAGTATGGGATTTGTGTTTAAAGCCAAGCCTGAATCTTTTGCCAGTTCCAGTTGTGCAAACAAGGTGGTTTGAAGTCACAACATAGCATTCCAAGTTGCTACATATACTTTGACATTCCCGAACATTGTTGCAGAATTAATTCCAATGAAAAGACCACTACTAATAGTTTGTGTACTCCTTATTTCTGTTTCAGCGTTTACCCAAAAAAAATTTCCGGCATTTCTCACCGCAGAGGGTGAAAAATTTGCTAGTAATCAACCTATCGTTCTCACACTGAAAATATATGAGAATGCTGATCAGGTAATTATGCCTCCCCTAAACGATTTTAACGTTCTTTCTGAGCCCGGAAATAAAAAAACAATAACAGAAACATTGAGTGATGGGGAAGAAACAATGACCCGCATCACTCAGACTTTTACACTTGCCATAACACCTAAACGGTCGGGAAACCTGAAAATTGAACCTTTTACATTTATTATTGGCAGCAAGCAGGTTAGTACAAATGAACTGATTGTAAAAGTAGAGGACAGGAGAGTAAGCTGGAACGATAGTGCTCAGGTGGCTCAGAAATTTACAGGATTTGCAATAGGAAGCGAGGCAACACAAGGTGTACAAACCAAAACAGCTATTGATTATAACAAAGCAAATAAAACATTAGTACAAAAAGAACAATCAGTTGGGCTGGGGTTCACAATGTTTGAAGTAAACCCGGTTAAAAAACAATATCAAGTAAAGGCCGGGGCCGAGTTTATTGTTGCATATAATCTTTATAAAGAAGCTCCCAAAGCAGAATTCACTGGTAACATAGAGATGGGAGGGTATGAAAATCTTGAAGATTTTACCCTTATGGAAGGCCCCGCTAGACATTTGAGTGTGAAAAGTAACAGTACAACCAAGGTGCAAAGCGGTACCGCAGATCTCATCCTTCAAGCTCCCCCTAAACCTGGGTTATACAAACTGCCGCCTATGCAGGTGATGTACGGCGAAACTGTAATTTACTCTGATGAGATTGAGATATTAGTTGAGTAAAAGGTACCCGTTTTCTATCCTGAAATATATATAAAAATTTTCCTAAAAGCAGAAAGTTTTTAACCAAAATTCGGTTGAAAAAAACCCCAAATTTCTTCTCAAAAACTTAGGTTTCCGGCGTTTAAAATGCTACCTTCGTGGCTTCAATTTTTAGCATGGAAAAAGATGAAGTTTTGGTGCAGGCGCCGTCAAATTATTCAGCAGACAATATACAGGTTTTAGAAGGCCTTGAGGCGGTTCGCAAACGCCCTGCAATGTACATTGGCGATACAGGATTTAAGGGTTTGCACCACCTGGTGTATGAGGTAGTTGATAACTCCATTGATGAGGCGTTGGCAGGGTATTGCAAAAACATTTTCGTTACCATTCATGAAGGGAATTCCATTTCAGTGAAAGATGATGGCAGGGGAATACCCACTGAGATACACAAAAAGGAAAAACGCTCTGCATTGGAAGTGGTAATGACCGTGCTGCATGCGGGAGGTAAATTTGATAAAGACACTTACAAGGTTTCAGGCGGTTTACATGGAGTGGGGGTGAGTTGTGTGAATGCACTAAGTAAGAATTTAAAAGTAGAGGTTCACAGGGAAGGAAAAATTTTCATGCAGGAATATGTGATTGGTAAACCTCAGTACTCCGTAAAGGAAGTTGGAACAGCAACAGATACAGGAACTACCGTAACCTTCACTCCGGATGATACGATCTTCACTGTTACTGAATACAAATACGAAACCCTCAAAGCCCGCATCCGTGAACTTGCCTATTTGAACCGGGGCATCAGGCTGACAATAACTGATGAGAGGGAAAAAGATGATGATGGCAATTTTGTGAGTGACGCATTTTTGAGCGAAGGCGGATTAATTGAGTTTGTAAAGTTTTTGGATGAAAGCAGGAATTCCATTATCCCCCACCCCATCTATACAGAAGGAGCCAAGGAGGGGGTTACAGTTGAAATCGCATTGCAGTATAATGATTCCTATAACGAGAACATCCACTCTTATGTAAACAACATTAACACCATTGAAGGCGGAACGCATGTTGCGGGATTCAGAAGAGCATTGACAAGAACATTTAAAGCTTACGGCGATAAAGAAAAAATGTTCGAGAAAATGAAGGTGGAAATTACAGGCGATGATTTTAGAGAGGGATTAACTTCTCTCATTTCTGTGAAAGTACCCGAGCCGCAATTTGAAGGACAAACAAAAACAAAACTCGGCAATAATGAAGTGATGGGGATTGTTGATGTGATAACCGGGGAGGCGCTGAACAATTATTTAGAGGAAAACCCGAAAATGGCAAAGATCATTATCGGTAAAGTGATACTTGCGGCCCAGGCACGGCAGGCAGCAAGAAAAGCACGGGAACTGGTGCAGAGAAAAGGGGCTTTGGGTGGTGGTGGTTTGCCTGGTAAACTGGCGGATTGTTCTGAGCGAGATCCTGAAAAATGTGAATTGTTTTTAGTTGAGGGTGATTCGGCAGGCGGAACCGCCAAGCAGGGGAGGGACAGGAACTTCCAGGCGATTTTGCCATTGCGGGGAAAAATTCTGAACGTAGAAAAAGCATTTGATTATAAAATTTTTGACAACGAGGAGATTAAAAATATGTTCACGGCAATGGGGGTGATGCCGGCTGAAGATAAAAGTATTGACACTGCAAAACTCCGCTATCATAAAATTGTGATCATGACGGATGCTGATGTTGACGGTAGTCACATCACCACACTTATTCTCACTTTCTTCTTCCGCA
>JBJXHH010000205.1:0-26844 GCA_046160675.1 Chitinophagales bacterium | reverse complement strand
TTGAGAAGATACCAGCTCAACAATATTCCTAAAAAACTATTTGTAGAGTTAAAACAAAAAGGATACTCAGACATTCAGATTGCAAACATCATCGGAAACTGTACAGAAGAAGAAGTATATAATCATCGCAGGAGTTTGGGTATAAAAAGAACCTATAAATTAGTAGATACCTGCGCCGCTGAGTTTGAAGCGAAAACACCTTACTATTATTCAACTTTTGAAGATGAGAATGAAAGCGTAGCAAGCGACAGGAAAAAAATCATTGTACTTGGCAGCGGGCCTAATAGAATAGGGCAGGGGATAGAATTTGATTATTGTTGTGTACATGGTGTGTTAGCGATAAGAGAAGCAGGTTATGAAGCCATCATGGTAAACTGCAATCCTGAAACGGTGTCAACTGATTTTGATATTGCCGACAAACTGTATTTTGAACCGGTGTTTTGGGAACATTTGTGGGAACTGATAGAGCATGAAAAACCCGAGGGAGTAGTTGTACAACTCGGCGGGCAAACGGCCCTGAAGCTTGCAAAACAACTTCATGCGAAGGGCGTAAAGATCATAGGCACAAGTTATAACGACATGGATATTGCTGAGGACAGGGGAAGATTTTCTGATCTGCTAAAAGAACTGAACATCCCTTATCCAGAGTACGGAGCAGCAACCACAGTTGAAGAAGCCATAGATGTAGCACACAGAATCGGTTACCCGGTATTAGTTCGCCCGAGTTATGTCTTAGGCGGGCAACGCATGCGGATTGTAATTAATGATGAAGAACTGGAAAAAAGTGTGATAGGGATATTGAAACATTTTCCTGACAACAGAATACTCATTGATCATTTTCTTGATAGAGCGGAAGAGGCTGAAATTGATGCGATTTGCGATGGTAAAGAAGTACACATCATGGGCATCATGGAGCATATCGAACCTGCAGGTATTCACAGCGGCGACAGCAGTGCAGTATTACCTCCTTTTAACTTAAGCGATGTAGTATTGGAACAGATGCAGGATTATGCAAACAGAATTGCGCATGCGCTGAATATTATGGGTTTGATAAATATTCAGTTTGCGGTAAAGAATGAGAAAGTGTATGTGATAGAAGCAAACCCAAGAGCATCAAGAACCACTCCCTTCATTGCTAAAGCATATCAAATTCCTTATCTCAACATCGCAACCAAAGTCATGGTTGGTGATAAGAAGTTGTCAGACTTTACTTTCAACAAAAAATTGGTTGGATATGCTATCAAGGAGCCGGTATTCAGCTTTGAAAAATTCCCTAACGTAAATAAAGAACTTGGTCCTGAAATGAAAAGTACCGGCGAAGCGATTCGTTTTATAGAAAACCTGCAGGATCCCTTCTTCAGGGAAATGTATAGTAAGAAATCAATGTACTTAAGCAGATAACATGAGTGATGTAACCTGGATAGCATTGATTATAATTTTCTACCTGCTGGTAATAAGACCTATGATGCAGGGATTTTCAAATAAATCTCCCGGTAAAGAAAAAAGGGATACAAGAAAGGCAACTTCAGAAAAAGAAAAACCACAAAACCAGGATAGCGGCTACGTTGACTATGAGGAAGTAAAGTAACCCCGTTTACAAATCTTGCAACGAGCAATAAATTTGTAACCTGGTTTTTTGGAGGATTTAACAACCATGTTGTACACCACATTTTCCCAGGAGTTTCATATGTGTATGAATTAGCTATCACCCCTATGATAAGGTGAATCATAAGAAGCACAAAATCAGGGATCATAATTCAGAAACTGCGTTTATTTCTGTAGGCAAATTTTTTAATTTGTTGGAACAACACTCAATTGAACCGGAAAAATAAATACTATGAAAAAAGCCACACAGCAAGACAAACAAACAGTTACAGCAATCTTTTGCGAAACATTTAAAACTAACCCTACTATCCAGTTCATGATAAAACATGATAAGAGGGCTAGCAAGCGTATAGCTGCCATTGCAGAATATGCATTTGACTTTGCTTTTAAAAGAAACGGGGTTTTTATTTCAGATAATGGGAAAGGGGTGGCAATTTGCTATCAATACAATTATAAAAACGTATTGATGGGAGATTTTTTACTCATGCTGAAGATGGTGATAAAAGCAATTCATTTCAGAAAAGTATTAAAAGTGCTGCTGCACGACAGCTTTATTAAAAAACAAAGACCTGAACATGGAAACTACCTGTATTTCTGGTTCTTTGGTGTATTACCTGAAGAACAACCGAAAACTTCTGCAAGGGATTTGACACACCAGATCTTCAAACTGTCCGATAGCTTACAGTTGCCTATTTATGCAGAGACAACTATTGAGAAGAACAAAAGAGTTTACCAGCACTTTGGTTTTCGGGTGTATAAAACCTGGGTAAACCAGGCAAACGGAATTAAAGTGTGGTTTATGCTGAGAGAGCCTGAACTACAGGCTTATGCTCCTGCAAGTTTGAATTTATAGCCTTTTGTTGTTAAGAAATCTGCTATTTTTTTCCGTTGATCACCCTGTATCAATATTTCGCTTTCTTTTACACTTCCCCCGGTTCCGCATTTTGTTTTTATTTCCTTGCATAAACTTTCCATGTCTTTTAGGGAGCCTACAAAATTTTTAATGATGGTCACCTCTTTTCCGCCCCTGTGATTTTTCTCCAACCAAATGCGGAGGTTTTGTTGGGAAGGCGGAAGCGATCCCTGCTCCATTGTTCCTTCAAACTGAAATTGAAAGTTCGGATTCGTTGAAAAAATTATACCTGTTTTGTTTTTATTTTTATTTGACATGGTCGTAAACAAATTTATCATTATTTACCAATACGGGTAAAACTTCTTTCTCTATACTGATTATAAAGTCTTTCGATTTGTGAACTGTTTCCCCATCTACCTGTAAGTATGAATAAGCAGGCGAAGTAAGAGTTAGTTTCTCGGTCTTCACATACTTGACATTCATACTAAATAAATGAGAACCCATAAATAACTGTATCACTAGCAACGGGAGTTTTATTTTTGGCATATTCTTCACTATCACAACGTCAAGGATTCCATCCTGCAAGTCAGCATGTGGCGCAATCTTCACATTATAACCATATTGGTTACTGTTGCACACATTGATCATAAATGCTTTACCTTCCAGCGTTTCATTATTTATCTGCATCCTGTATTCAAAAGGATGGAATGAAGCAATACTTTTCATGGAAGCCCATGCATATGTAAGAAAACCCCTTGATTCTTCTTTACTGAAAACTTTTGCAGCATATGCATCAAATCCTATCCCGATAAGGCTGAAAAAATATTGATCATTTACTTTACCAACATCAATTTTTTTGATATGAAAATCATTGATTACAGAAAGAGTAGACCTGATGTTTATTGAATACCCGAGATGCCTTGCCAGCCCATTACCTGAACCACTTGGGATAATGGCAAGAGCTGTTTTTCCACCAATTAATCCTGTTGCAACTTCATTCACACTGCCATCTCCGCCAGCCACACAAACTACATCAATAGCATCTTTTACTGCTTGCTGTGCTATCGCTGTGGCATGTCCTCTTGCTTCGGTGTAAATTACTTCATAAGAAAAAAGGGAGTGATTTAAATATGTATTGATATACCGGGGAATTTTATCCTTTCTGCGAATACCAGCAACAGGATTGATGATAAACAAAATACGTTTCTTCACTCGGGAACAAGTTTATTGTGAATCATCGCATGATTATGCACCTGTATGATGGCTTTTAGTTTATCTTCCATTTTTGCAGAAATATCAGGGAGAGATTCAGTAAGATTATTGTGAAGTAAACTGTCCTGTTTGTATGCGTACAAACCTTCGGTTCTCATGCCGTTATACTGTAACACATAATCATCATTTAGTATCATAAAATCACTGGAATGATGATTATAAATAAAACGTTGTGATGTGGTATCAAAAATACTTTGCCCGAAAGCCATGTACTTGCCAGTATAACCGGCATAATCCAGCACCGTTGGCATAATATCACTTTGCTGCACCACCATCCTGCTTTCCCCCTTAAACTCTCCGTTCGGTTTGTAAAGTAATAACCAAGTACTGTGAGCGCCTACCTGGTTTTGGTAGAATTCATCACCCGGTATTGGAGGGCCCGGATGGTCTGCTGTGAGAATAAACAGAGTGTTACTGTACCAGGGTTGTTTTTTTGCTTCTTCAAAAAATTGTTGTAAAGCATAGTCAGCATAGGCCACTACTTCAAGCATCGGTATTTCTCCTTTTTTGAATTTCCCAACATATTCTTTAGGAACTTTGAATGGATGGTGTGAGGAAATTGTAAATATTTCCGAATAAAAAGGCTCATTAAATTCTGCCATCATGTTTGCAGACCATTTCAGAAACGGCTCATCAAAAATGCCCCAGTTTCCGTCAAAATCAGCATCGTTATTATATTCATTTCTGCCAAAATAACCTTTGAATCCGCAGTTTTCCATAAACTTATCAAAGCCCATGGAGCCATTGTTAGCGCCATGAAAGAAATAAGAATCATAGTCTATTTCATCAAGATAATCACCAACACCTTTTATATCATTTACACCATAGACTGATGAAATAAATGGTTCCGGCATCATAGCTGGGATCCCGGATGTTATTGCAATAATGCCTTGGTTAGAAGATTTTCCGTTTGAATAAGCATTCGTAAATGTAAGACCCTCTTTCATGAGGGAATCAAGAAAAGGAGTATACTCCATTCCGGGTTTAAAATACCCGATATATTCCTTTGAAAAACTCTCCAGCACTATCACACAAATATTTCTCGGTTCTTTTTCAATTTTCTTCGGACTCTTGTAGAAACGGACATTCTCATGAAAGATGGTAAACATGTTATGTATATCCTCTGCATCAAAATAATTTTTTTCTTCCACCTTCCTGTGTGCCGCAGCATATAAAACCGAGAAGGGGGTATTTATCACAAGCTCACTCAGTCTTTCATCCTGAACTACCTCAGTAGCATTTTGCGGCGATATGGGTTCAGAGCCTACACCACCCCTTGCGCCGATCCAGGAGGCAATTACTAAGAGGCACATGAGCCCGATTTGTGCAGGGTAATGAATATTATCTTGTTGTTTGTTTTGTAAATAATTCCGGTAATAAATTTCAGTTTTCCGATACAGGTATTCTATCCCGATAATCATGATCGTTACAATTAGGTAGATGTACCAGAAATCTTTTAATACCTGTGGCAATACACTGGTATCATTTGTCAACCCTAGTTCATGCATGGAAGTACGCTGCAATCCGTAAGGAAAATAAATAAAATCCCCCGCTTCAAACATCAGTGCAATACCGTTAAAAACATAAAAAATGATTTTGAGGATTTTCTGATAAAAAGTAGTTTCCCTCAAAGGGCTGGGAAGAATATGCAATAAAATGAAAAGTGAATTTACGATAAGAATAGATGCAATATCAAAACGGATACCGTGAAACATGACACCTAAAAAATTACCAAGTGTAACTTCCGGAAAAAGAGTTCTGTTAAAAAAATAAAACAAAATGCGGCAGATGGCATAAACCAGGAGCAGGATGCCCAATCTTTTAAGTAAAAGTTTTGTATGAAAAAGCTGGTGGTGCAGCATGAACCCTCAAAGATATAAATAATTTTACCCGGATTTACAAGCTGTAAACGAGAAGTATTAATGTAGCTGAGCTTTAAAACTCAAATCGAGAGAGTTTATTGAATGAGTAAGTTCACCTACTGATATATAATCAACACCTGTTTCGGCAATTGCAGCAACAGTTTGTAATGTAACCCCCCCGCTGGCTTCAGTTTCAACTTTGCTATTGATAAGTTGTACTGCTTTGCGCATTTCCTCCAGGGAATAATTGTCAAGCATGATCCTGTCAACACCTCCTGTTTTTAAAACTTCTTCTACTTCCTTCAGGTTTCTTGTTTCAACTTCTATCTTCAGCTCCAACTCATTTTCTTCAAGATAGTTTTTTGTTTTTTCAATTGCTTTTTGTATTCCGCCGCAAAAATCTATATGATTGTCTTTGATCATGATCATATCATAGAGGCCGAACCTGTGATTTTGCCCGCCGCCCAGGCGAACAGCCCATTTTTCAAAGTAACGTAAACCCGGAGTTGTTTTTCTTGTATCCAGGATCCTTGCATGTGTATGTTTTATTGCCTGGCAGAAACGGTGAGTTTTTGTAGATATGCCGCTCATACGTTGCATGAAATTGAGCATTGTTCTTTCAGCTACTAACAAAGCCTGCACTCTTCCGGCAACTTTGAAAACAATGTTTCCTGGTTCAACCTCAGAGCCGTCAGGAATAAATTCTTCTACTTCCAATTCAGGATTGATATGATGTAAGATAATTTGTGCCAGTTCCACTCCGGCAATAATGCCGCCTTCTTTTACAAGCAGAATCGCTTTTCCTACCGCATCTGCATCAATAGTTGCGAGTGTAGTGTGGTCACCCTCCCGGATATCTTCAATAAAAGCATTATCAATAATTTCAAGAATGGTTTCCTGCAGTTCAGGGTTATTCATTTTCGATAGTTAGTTCCTGGATGATAAAGGTACTATCATTTTTCTTCATGTAGAGTGATACCCTGAATTTTGAGTTTTCAGTTTTAAGTATGCCGATCGCATAATATGCATTGTTTCCACCTGATGCACCATCATGCTGAAATTCAAATTTTATAGGTTTATTTTTAGAAAAGAAATCTTTTAAAACCTGTTCTGCCTGCGATTTACTGTAAGCCCCTTCTTTCCCGCTCATATTCATCTCCACCATTTTATCAAAATAACCTGCTACCCGGCTGGCATCGCCGCTTTGAAAAGCTTTGGCGATATCATCCAAACCGCTGAGCATTGTTGCCATGATAAAAAACGGAACAAGGAGTAGGAAAAAGATTTTTTTATATCTGATTAAACGTATCATTTTGTTTCACCGCACTGCATGAGCCAAAATTATACCAAGAAGACAGTAAATAAAAACCGGCTTAAAAATTTCCATTTACCTTTGCCGCATGGGTGAACAAAAACGGGTTATTCTCATCATCATGGACGGCTGGGGGCACGGAAAAAATGCGGCAGTTTCTGCTATCGCCCAGGCTCAAACCCAGCATGTGAACAGCTATTATAAACTGTATCCTAACGCTGAGTTGAGAACAGATGGTGAGTTTGTGGGCCTGCCTGAAGGGCAGATGGGAAACAGCGAGGTTGGGCATTTGAATCTCGGCGCCGGGCGCATTGTGTACCAGGAATTACAACGCATTTCAAAAGCAGTACAAAGCGGGGAACTTGCTAAAAACAAGACTTTGCTTGATGCAATAACGTATGCAAAACAGGAAAATAAAAACCTGCATTTCATCGGCTTGGTAAGTGATGGGGGTGTTCATTCTCATATAAACCATGTAATGGCTTTATGTGATGTAACAAAACAAAACGGGCTGGATGGAAAACATGTTTTTGTGCATGCATTTACTGATGGAAGGGACTGTGACCCGAAAAGCGGGAGAAAGTTTTTAGGCGATTTAGAAACACATCTTCAAAAAAACAATTGCGGAACAATTGCTTCCGTTTGCGGAAGATATTATGCGATGGACAGGGATAAGCGCTGGGAACGTATAAAACTTGCTTATGATTTGTTAGTAAAAGGAAAAGGGAAAAAAACCAGCGATGTTTTAAAAGCTGTTGATGAAAGTTATGCAGAAAATGTAACAGATGAATTTATAAAACCCCTTGTTTGTGTTGATGAAAATGAAAACCCCCTTGCAACAATAGAGGAAGGCGATGCAGTGATCTGCTTTAATTTCAGAACAGACAGGTGCAGGCAGATCACAACCGTTTTAACGCAGCAGGATTTTCCTGCATTTGACATGCAGAAAAGAAATCTGCAGTATGTTACCATGACGAGGTATGATCAATCTTTTAAAAATGTAGAAGTGATCTTTGAAAATGAAGACTTGACAAAAACGATCGGGGAGGTGATTGAAAAAAATAACTTAAAACAAATCCGCATTGCAGAAACAGAAAAATACCCGCATGTAACATTCTTCTTTTCCGGCGGCAGGGAAAAAGAATTTGCGGGCGAAACAAGAATACTCATCCCTTCGCCGAAAGTAGCGACGTATGACCTGCAACCTGAGATGAGCGCCTATGAAGTGAAGGATGCAATAGTTGCCGAGCTGAAAAACAAGGCTGCGGATTTTATTTGCCTGAACTTCGCAAATGCTGACATGGTGGGACATACAGGAGTTTTTGAAGCTGCTGTAAAAGCTTGCGAGGCAGTGGATACTTGTGTTGGCGAAGTGGTTGACGCTGCGCTGGAAAATAACTATGCAGTAATCCTCACAGCCGATCATGGCAACTCTGACAATGAGATAAACGAAGACGGCTCACCAAATACGCAACACTCCACTAACCCCGTTCCTGTATTTTATATTGATAAAGAAAAAAGATTCACTTCCATCAAAAACGGAAAGTTGGGTGATATTGCGCCTACCATTCTTACTATCATGGGCATTGATATCCCGGTGGAAATGAGCGGGGATGTATTGGTAGGAACAATGTAGGTGCAAAGTATTTATTCTTTCATTCCCTGCTGATCGCTTATAATGCAGCTGTCTCCCTGTATACTGGATACATGTATTTTATTTATTTTTATTGCGCAACATGCGATTAGGCTGAGCATCCTCACAAGATGCGAGAACGAGACGGGAGATCGCCAATCAGACTTATAATTAATTTATTGACAAGTATAGGACACAACTTAGAATCAACAGAATATTTAGAAAATGAGAGCAATTGTATATTCAAAATACGGGCCACCGGAAGTTGCCAAGTTAATGGAAGTTCCCAAACCTGTACCGAAAGATAACGAGGTATTGGTGAAGGTATATGCATCCACAGTAAACCGGACTGATTCGGGTTTTCGCAGTGCTGAATATTTTATTTCACGATTCTGGTCTGGATTGTTACGACCAAAATATCAAATATTGGGTTGTGAGTTTGCAGGTATAGTTGAAGAAATAGGGCAGCTGGTAACAACATTCAAAAAAGGCGATAGAGTTTTTGGGTTTAACGATAAAACCTTTGGCGGACATGGAGAATATTTAACAATTGCTGAAACGGATGCGGTTACAAATATGCCTGACAATGTAAGCTTTGATAAAGCGGCACCCATAACTGAAGGTGGACATTATGCCTTAGTGGATATAAGAGCAGCAAAAGTTAAGCATGGGCAAAATGTGTTAGTTTACGGAGCAACCGGCGCTATTGGTTCTGCGGCTGTACAATTATTAAAGCATTTTGGGGCAAAAGTAACAGCGGTGTGTAATACAAAAAACGTAAGTTTGGTAAAATCTCTCGGTGCAGATACTGTTATTGATTATCAAACGCAGGATTTTACGAAGACAGAAGATAAGTTTGATTTCATCTTTGATGCAGTTGGAAAAAGTTCATTTGGAAAATGCAAACCTTTATTAAGTGAAAAAGGAATTTACATTTCCACCGAGTTAGGTAAAAACGGAGAGAATCTACTTTTGGCATTAACTACACCGCTTTGGGGCGGCAAAAGGCTTTTATTTCCAATGCCGACCATCACTAAGCAAGACGTAATATTTTTGAAAGAACTTGTTGAAAGAGGTGAATTTAAACCCGTAATTGACAGGTATTATAATATAGAACAAATTGTAGAGGCATACAAATATGTTGAATCAGGACAAAAAACAGGAAATGTCATTATTAAAATAGTTGAATGATAATAACACCAGCCACTAACAGCACATTTGCAACAGGCTGGGTTTCATGCTCAGCAAAAAGTTTTGGGGTAGCAGAAAATTTGTATCTCTCCCCACTAACGCAAGTTTAGCGCAACGTAACTTGTGCCTTGCTTTGGCAGCCAGTTTGTAACTGGCTTACAGTCCACACTTGTATGATGTGTTGTAACTAAAGAAATTTGCCGAATATTACCACAGAGCTCCTTGCAGGTAACTCTGAGGGGACTAAGGTTGTTATTGTAATTCCTCAATCCATCTCTGCATAGTACTTAAAGAACCAGGGCAGAGTTTCTATGCCTTTATAGTAATTGAACAAACCGTACTTTTCGTTGGGTGAGTGAATGTTATCACTGTTTAACCCGAAGCCCATCAAAATACTTTTTGCACCCAGCACTTTTTCAAACAATGCTACTATCGGGATGCTGCCGCCTTCCCTGGTAGGAATAGGTTTTTTCCCGAAAGTTTTTTCCATCGCTTTTGCGCTTGCCTGCAATGCCGGAAAATCTAAAGGCACAACAACGGGTTCGCCGCCATGATGATGGCTTACTTTAACTTTCACATAAGGGGGCGCTATTTTTTTGAAATGTTTTTCAAAGAGATCGGCAATTTTATGCGACTCCTGGTTGGGAACCAATCGCATAGAAATTTTTGCAAAAGCTTTACCCGGTAAAACAGTTTTACTTCCTTCGCCTGTATATCCACCCCAGATGCCGTTCACATCCAGTGTCGGGCGGATGGAAACTCTTTCCAGGCTCGAATATCCTTTTTCACCCTTCACTTCATCCACCCCGAGATCTTTTTTATAATCATCTAAACTAAAAGGCGTTTTCGCCATCTCAGTTCTTTCTGCCTCACTTACAATTTCTACATCATCATAAAATCCTTCCACTGTTATGTGCCCGTCTTTATCAATCAGTGAAGAGATCATATCACACAACGTATTGATCGGGTTTGCAACACTGCCGCCATACACACCACTGTGCAGATCCCTGTTAGGGCCCGTTACTTCCACTTCCATGTAAGCCAATCCCCTCAAACCTACAGTAACAGAAGGCAAATCATTTGCAATAATTGAAGTGTCGGATATTAATATCACATCACAACTTAAGTTTTCTTTGTGTGCATTGATAAATGTGCCGAGGTTTGCTGAACCAACTTCTTCTTCACCTTCAATAATAAATTTCACATTACAAGGCAGGGCATTATTTTGCATCATTGCTTCAAATGCTTTTATGTGCATATACACCTGGCCTTTATCATCACAAGAACCCCTTGCATAAATGTTTCCGTCTTTAATCACAGGTTCAAAAGGCGGAGATGTCCAGAGATCAACCGGGTCAGCAGGCTGTACGTCGTAATGCCCGTAGCATAAAACGGTTTTTAACTTCGGGTCAATAATTTTTTCAGCGGTTACAATTGGGTGGCCTGCCGTAGGATTTACCTTCACATTTTCTGCTCCGGCGTCCCGCAATTTCTGTGCAACAGCTTCAGCACATCTTGCAACATCTTCCTTGTATTTCGGGTCAGCGCTTACACTGGGGATGCGCAGCAGTTCAAGCAATTCATTTAAAAGCCTGTCTTTGTTGGTTTCTATGTAACTGTTAATAAATTCCATGATTAAATTTTTGTGAAAGCAAATTTACAGGAAGAACCTCACTTATTTATTGTAGCGATATTTCCATCCAGCCCAACCCTGCAGCCCTCCTGTGTGAATAGCCAGGATTTTTTGATCGGGGGCGATTTGTTTTTTATCTATCATATCAAAAATTGCATAAAAGACTTTACCTGTATAAACAGGATCTAAGAGTATGCTATAGGTTTTTTCAAATTGAAGAATAAACTCCATCAACTCAGTATTGTATTTTGCATAGCCGCCGAGATGATAATTATAATTGATTTCCCAGTTTTCGTTCTCAACATCTAGTAGCGAAGAAACTTTTTCGGATAAATTAGTATCGCCTTTTAAAACAGAAATGCCGGTTACTTTTGAGCGTAGGTCGGGTGTTGAAATTATCCCTGCTAATGTTCCTCCTGTTCCGACGGCGCAAATAATGTGATCGTATTGTATATCAATTCCTGTAAGTATCTCAGAGGTGCCTTTCAAGGCCAACGCATTTGTTCCACCCTCAGGCAACAAATAAATATCACCGAACTTGTTTATACAGGCATCTATAAAATTTTCATCATATTTATTTTTGTAATCCTCCCTGCTCATAAAATGCAAAAACATGCCTTGCTCCCTGCAAAAATTCAGCGTTGGATTGTTTGTATCATCTTCCCCTCTTATCACCCCGATCGTTTTTAAATTATTGAGTTTCCCTGCTAACGCCACTGCACACACATGATTAGAAAATGCCCCGCCGAAAGTGATCAGTGACGGGAAGTTCATCTCAAGGGCTTCTGCAATGTTGTATTTGAGTTTATAGAATTTATTCCCTCCAACAGGCAGGTTCATAGCATCTAACCGTAAAACGTCAATGTTTGTATTTTTAAATTGAATGGATGAGATCATAAAAAATATAGTTTGTTTTAAAAGCACTTAAAATATGTCAAAACAATACCTCTGTCATTGCGATAAAACATTCCATTGAGATTAGTAATCAATGTTTTTGAAGCAATTTCTCAATTGGCTTTAGATTGCTTCAAATGAATGATATGTTCCATTTTAGGTGTATTAATTTTCGCAATGACTTTTAATACAACCTTTTTAGTGGAGATAGTGAGACTCGAACTCACGACCCCTTGCATGCCATGCAAGTACTCTAGCCAACTGAGCTATACCCCCTTTTGTGCAAAAATATCACTTAATAAGCAATCATAAAATCGCTGATGATAGCCGCTGCTCTTTCACTTGCGCCCTCTTCACCTAATTTGTGTTTCAGTGTAGCATAATCTTCCCTCATCTGAGTTCTGTAATCATCATTAAAGACTAATCGTTGAAAAGCGGCTTTTAACCTGTGTTCAGCAAATGTGTATTGAATCAATTCGGGTACAACTTCTTTCTGCATTATCAAATTCACAAGAGATATATATTTTACTTTTATGAGTTGTTTAGCAATAAAGTAAGAAACAAAATTTCCTTTATAACATACCACCTGCGGTACATTCAGCAGGGCGGTTTCAAGGGTTGCAGTACCGGAAGTTACAACCGCAGCTTCACTATGCAAAAGGATATTGTACGTTTGATTGAACAGGTAAAAGACATTCGTATTATTGTAAAACTGATAATAAAATGTTTTCTCAATGCCCGGCGCACAAGCAACAATAAAAATAAACTGCGGAAAATGTTTTACAAGGGAAAGCATGATGGGAAGGTTTTTTATAATCTCCTGTTTCCTGCTTCCCGGTAAAATTGCGATGATGGGATCTTTCGCAAGGTTATACATTTTATAAAACAGGGGGTCTTTCATGGTGCCGCTCAATTCATCCAGTAGCGGATGCCCTACAAAATCAACTGGGTATTTATACTTCTCATAAAATTCTTTTTCAAAAGGAAGTATGACAAGCATTTTGTCAACATATTGTTTAATCGTTTTTACTCTTCTACTGTTCCAGGCCCATAATTGCGGCGATATATAATAAATGGTTTTGATATTGAGGCTTTTTACAAAAGGGACTATGCGCAGGTTGAAACCTGGGTAGTCAACAAAAATTACAGCATCTGGCTTGTAGTTTTCTAAATCCTGTTTACAGTACTTTATGTTTTTCAGAATAGTATTAAGATGTTTTACCACTTCCAGGAAACCCATAAAAGCCATTTCCCGGTAATGTTTTACAATAGTAACTCCTGCCTCTTTCATTTTATCTCCACCAAATCCCCTGAACTCGGCAGCAGGATTTTTTTCTTTTAATGCATACACTAAATTTGATGCATGCAAATCACCCGATGCTTCTCCTGCTATTATAAAATACCTCACATTCAAATTTTGTTAAAAATAGAAAATAGAAATTAATGTTTATTACTTTAGCATAAAATGAAGAAACAAATGAAAAATATATTTGCCTCTTTGGTATACCTGCTTGCTTTCCTGGAAGCAACTGCGCAAACAATTGTTACTATTGAAGCCGAAGGAAATCAGTATCAGGTGATTGATCTTACAAAATCCGGTACTATTACCTGGGGAGGCAATGAGGAAATTGGGCTGCCAACAGGGGAGGGGAACGGTAAGTTAAACACACTGGCGATAACAAAATCTGTAGGAAACAACTCGGGTTTTGATGGAAGAACATATGCAGCTAAGGAGTGTGAGAATCTGGTTGCCGAAAATTTTGATGATTGGTACTTGCCGGCAAAGGCGGAAGCAAACTTGATTTTTTTGAACGCTGAGAAATTCGATTTTGAGGAACGCATCACCCTTTGGACATCAACGGAAGCTAGTGGAACACAGGCAGTTTCGCTTTACATGTACACCGGTGCGTATTATAATGTTCAAAAAGTTGACAGCTACAATTATGTCTGTGTGCGAAAAGTGAAGGATTAAAAAATTCAGGTTAAAAATGATGTATTGCCAAGGATATAATAAAACATCATCACAAATACAGCCAGGAGAACGGTAATAATGCCAACCCCCCGCATGCAGTTATCTTTTCTCACCCGCATATAAATAAAAAAAGGGAAAAAGTTTGAAAAGGCAGCCATGGTGGCAATAAATCTTTCCCGCATGCAATAACTTTCACATCTTCCCATCGGAACAGTTTGGTTTATCACATACAAGGCGTAGAATACAGTAACTGTCAAAAAAATGGAAACAAACATGCCAATAAAAACACTGTCTTCCTGAAGTTTATTCATAGAAATATGTTACCCGAGGTTATGAATGGAATTTGAACTTATGGATTGTTCCTGGTGGTGCTTTATGTCCCAGTTTTTGTTAAAAAAACTGATCGCATGATGCGCAGTCATGTCAAACTGAACAGGTACAACGGAAACATAATTATGATCTAAGGCCCACTCATCCGTATCTTCCCCTGCATCATAGTTCACAAACTTACCAGTAAGCCAATAATATTTTTTTCCATGAGGGTCATTGCGTTCATCATACTCTTCTTCCCATTTTGCCACAGCCTGCCTGCAAATCTTTATACCTTGAATTGCCGCAATTTCTCCCTTCGGGATATTTACATTCAATAAGGTTCCATTCGGTAAACCATGATGTAAAATTTGGCCGGCTATGATACCTGCATATTGTTGCGAAGCTTTAAAATCAGCTTGTAAACTGTAATCCAGCAAAGAAAAACCCACAGCCGGAATGCCCTCAAGTGCCGCTTCCATAGCTGCACTCATAGTTCCAGAATAAATTATGTTGATGGACGAATTACTTCCATGATTGATACCGCTCACACACAGGTCTGGTTTGTGATGAAGTATTTTATCCTTTGCAAGTTTTACACAATCAACAGGGGTGCCGGTGCAGCTGTATGCTTCTATGTTTCCAAAAGTTGTGATCGGTTTTAAACGAAGTGGGTCGTTGATGGTAATGGCATGCCCCATGCCGCTTTGCGGCTTATCAGGCGCCACAACAATTACATTGCCCAGTGGTTTCATTGCTTCAACAAGTGCAGCTATGCCCGGTGCCGAAAAACCATCGTCATTGGTAACTAATATTGTAGGGGTCTTTTTCAAGTTATTGTTTTATTCCGTTCTTATAAGTGATGATATATGCATCTTTAAAACCGTTACTAATTGCTGATGCTTTTGCTTGCTCAACTGTTTCAAGTGAGGGTATATTTATGATAGAAAAAGATAATGTGCCTCCTTCTTTACTTTTTACACTGAGTTCGCCAAAAGTTGTAAGAGAAGAAATCTTCCCGTAGTCGGGGTTCTTGAAAACTCCTATTTGCAGTTCGTAAGTAATAACATCAGTGGTACTTTTTTGTGTTTCCGTTGAAACAATATCAGAATCAATCTTTACTGGGTTATCAATAGGCTCTTCAGGAACTTGTTCATGGTACCCTATCAGGGGCAGCATCTGAACAGGTAAAATCCCATTGCTGGTTTTAATATCTTTTAAGTTTGTTAATGTATATTTTCTGAAACCTGCATATGAAACCTCCAGCGTATAATTTTTGGTTTCATCAAATTGAAATTGCAGCATTCCATCTTCATTCGTTTTTCCTAAATTTAAGGAAGAATTGCCGTCAGAAATACTTACTGAAGCATTTATAAGCGGAACATTATCATCATCTGTAACAAAAACACCTGTAACTGCATTCATTATAATAAAACTGTAGATATCATCATCTCCTTTTCCGCCCGGGCGGTTACTGGAGAAGTATCCTGTACCGTTATTTATAATGAAGGCATAATCATCTCTGGCGGAGTTTACGGGTAAGCCAAGGTTATTCGGTTTCTTCCAGTTGCCTGTTCCCCGGTCACTTATAAAAATATCCATCCCGCCAAAACCGGGAAGCCAATCTGAAGCAAAAAACAACTTTCCATCCTCGCTCAAAAAAGGAAACATCTCATTTCCCTTAGTGTTTATTATTTCACCGAGGTTAACAGGCTTTCCCCACTCCCTACCGGAACGAGTACAGTAGTAAATATCTGTACCCCCAAAACCACCGGGCATGTCGCTCACAAACAGAAGAATTGTTCCGTCTGTGCTTATGCAGGGTTGCCCGCATGAATATTTTTTTGAATTGTATGCAAATTCTGAAACAGGTTTCCATTTCCCCGCATTGTACTTTGCTGAAAATATCTTCAGCTTTATCTGATCATCTTTTGAGGTTACTGATCTGCCTTTTGAAAAATTGTTTCTTGTAAAATACAATTCATTTCGATTAATATCGTAAGCTACTGTTGCTTCATGTACCGGGGTGTTAATTGATTTACCGAGTTTTAAAACATTATTAACAGAAACATCTTTTGCATAATACAAATCATAAAAAATTAAATCTTGGGTTTCTTCTGAACGATTGGAGGAAAACAAGATTCCTTCATCAAAAAATGCTGCGGCAATATCTGATTGTGAGGAGTTGATGGAAAGGGAGTCAATTACAAAGTTGGTTTTATTGTTTTTATTGTTAATGGCGTAGTCACAAGTACCTGCCAGGTAAAATCCATCAGCATTATGCTGGGCATAACGAAGAAATACTTCTTTTGCTGAAACATATTTCCCATTTTTTTTTAAGAGATGGGCGTACGATAGGAGTATTTCCGGGTTAGTAAGGGGTTCTTGTGCTGCCAACTGCGCATACCAATATTCAGCATCAATTGGCATATTCATGTTTGCATAACATTCTGCAAGTTTGAGGTTATATTCATATTTATAATTTTCCTGAAGTAGTAGTGTGTAAAGGTTTGCAGCTTCAGGATACACCTGTTCTTCAAACAACCTGTTCGCTTGCTTTTCATAAAGATCCTGGGCCACTACCACCTGTGACAAAGTGGTGAGATGAAGGAAGGTTAAGATTGAAAAAATTTTTCTCAGCATCGTTTAAAAAAACCTCGGGTTTGTATATTTTGTTTGTTTCTTATTGAATTGCCAGGTTCCAAAAATTTCATGGGAGGGACCAAAATAATTTTGAAATTCATCAATACGCATATTGTAAGCATATCCGATCCCAAAATTATTTTCACGAGTTGTTTCTTTCCTTTTTAAAAAATATTGTCCCATTAAACTTATACTACTATTCGTTCTATAACTCCCGCCAAGCCAGAAATTATTTTTAAAAATAAAACTCAGGCTGGCATCCACCTGCACGGGCGCATCGGGCGCATATTTTACGAGTGTATAAGGTTTAATTGCAAACGTTTCAATATTGCCTATTAGTATTCCGGCAGAAAAATAATAATGCCTGCCCGCTTCAAATATATTGAGCTGCGAAATGTCATCATTGTTTACCCCGCTGATAGTATCTTCTAAGATAACCGGTGATGAAATACCTGCAAAAATTTTATTCGTATTGAACCAGATCCCGGCACCAACATTCGGAGACCATGTATTCTCAGGCTGATAGATAAAAGCCGGATCACCCACTTGGTAAGCTGTAAGTTCTTGGAAATTCAATTGATAATTTGTTGCACTTACATCTATTCCTAAAGCAAGTACTCCGGTGTTGCTTACATGTATACGATAAGCATATTGCAGGCCGAGTTGTAACTTATTTGTTGCACCAATACTTTCCTGTAAAATTTTTAAACCCATGCCTAGTTTATCATTTGCAGCATTCATATGAACTGTTCCGCTGATGGATTCAGGGGCGCCATCCATCTTGGTCCATTGTTGGCGGTAAAATAAGTTCGCTTCTACATTTCCTTTACTGCCTGCATAAGCTGGATTAAGAACGAGCTGATTGAAATGATATTGATCGAACAAGGGTTGGTTTTGAGAAAAAATCAAGGTGTGCAACACACAGGTTGCAAAAAATAAAACAATATGTTTCCTCCTTGTTTTCATCTTCTCATTTCAATATAACCCTGGTATGTGTCAGCCCCGCCGGTTTGTAAAACATAAAAATAGGTTCCCTCGGGAAGCTTTCCTGTTGGTAAAATGGATTTTACATTTGAGCTGCCGTCCCATAGTATGTTTAGGTCAGTATTTTCAAAAACAATATCACCCCACCGATTAAATATTTTCAAATTAAATGATGATAACAGGTTTAATCCTTCAATTACAAAATAATCATTATACCCATCTCCGTTCGGAGAAAAAGAATTTGGAATCTCCAGGTTTGACGCAGGATCTTCAGGTTCAGTAACCGTTACAATTAATTTCGCTGTATCGCAATAACTGGGTGAATTAAAATCGCAGCCTTTGTAAAATATTGTATCAATTGACGGGCTGATGGCATTATAAGTAATTGTGTAATCTCCATTTAGAGAATAGGTTCCTGTTATACCTCCATCGGTAAGTTCAGAAACATAAAGACCATCGCTATCACCATCACTGTCGTTGGCTAGAACATTAATAGTTTGGGAGTTTCCTGCAAGAATTTCTACAAAATCATCAACCAGCAAAGGTTGAAAAAAGTTGATCTCCTTAATATGCACAAAAACTGTTGCAGTGTCGCAAAAACCCGGAGCTGAAGGGTTGCAAACAGAGTAGGTAAAACTATCGTTTCCAAAATAGTCATCAGCCGGTGTATATAACATACTTACTCCACCAATTACGTCCGCAGTGCCATTTAACGGATCGCTAACCAGGCTGGTTACAAGAAATTCAGGATCAAAGTTGATATCATTACTCTGCACATCAATCAGTTTTGCACCTTCCACTTCAGTAGTATCATAGTCATCTAATGCAATGGGAAAATCAGGTAACGGTAAAATCGTAATCACTACCTGTGCTGTGCCACTGGCAGGAAATTCATCGTCATTATACACTTCATAAGTAAAAGTATCAATGCCGAAATAATTAAGAAAGGGTGTATATTCTATACTGTCTCCACTTAAAACTGTTGCAGTGCCATTAGCTGGAAAGGTGATTAGAAAAGTATGTAACTCTCCAACTCCGAGATTGATGTCGTTCAATTGAACATCAATTACGATGGAAGCTTCTTCATCTGTTGAATCAACGTCATCAATAGCGAACACCTGAGCCTCTATCGGTAAAGTAAAAACAACAAGTAATATTGGTAAGATTTTTTTTACAACGGATGTTATTCCCATTTCCTCAAAAATAAAAAAGAATTTAAATGTATTTTTTAGTTTGTGTGGATTATTCTTCATTCAGGAACGGGTACTTGTAATCCGTTGGAGGCACAAAAGTTTCTTTAATTGTTCTTGGGCTTACCCAACGCAAAAGATTAAGTATGCTGCCTGCTTTATCATTGGTGCCGCTTGCTCTTGCACCGCCGAAGGGCTGCTGCCCAACAACTGCACCGGTTGGTTTATCATTGATGTAAAAATTTCCGGCAGCATGGCGCAGTTTTTCTGTCGCTTTTGCAATTTCATATCTGTCCTGGGAAAAGATTGCGCCAGTTAATGCATAGATAGAAGTGTTATTTACAATTTCCAATGTTTCGTCCCATTTGTTCTCATCATAAACATGAAGAGTGAGTACAGGTCCGAAAATTTCTTCACACATCGTTCTGTAATAAGGATCTTTTGCAACAATTACAGTAGGCTCAATAAAGTAACCTTTTGATTTATCATAATTTCCACCGGCAATAATTTCCAGCCCATCAGCTTTTGCTTTTGCAATATATCCTGAGATAGAATCAAAAGCTTTTTCATCAATTACAGCGTTTATAAAGTTGCTGAAATCATCAATCACTCCCATTTTCATGCTTGCAAGATCTTCTTGTAAATATTTTTTTACATCACCCCAAATATTGGAAGGAATATATGCACGGCTTGCTGCAGAACATTTCTGTCCCTGGAACTCAAATGCACCTCGGCTCAATGCAGTGGCTAGGGCCTTTGCATTTGCGCTTTTGTGAGCTATCACAAAGTCTTTCCCGCCTGTTTCGCCAACAATTCTGGGGTAAGATTTATAGATGGAGATATTATCCCCAATAGTTTTCCAAATCTTTCTGAACACATCTGTTGATCCGGTAAAATGGATACCCGCAAAATCTTTGTGATTGAAAATGATTTTTCCGGCGTCAGCCCCGCCAACATGAATCAGATTAATAACTCCATCAGGCAAACCTGCTTCCCGTAAAATTTCCATGATCACCCATGCTGAATAAATTTGAGTGTTGCTGGTTTTCCAAACTACTGTATTACCCATCATGGCAGGCGCAGTGGGTAAATTGCCCCCTATGGATGTAAAGTTGAAAGGAGTCAATGCAAAAACAAATCCTTCGAGAGCTCTGTGTTCAAGCCTGTTCCACATACCCGGTAAACTTTCCGGCTGCTCAGCATAAAGTTGCATCATGTATTGGGCGTTGAAACGCCAAAAATCAATTAATTCACAGGCAGCGTCGATCTCTGCCTGAAAAGGATTTTTACTTTGCCCAAGCATTGTTGCTGCATTCATTTTGTACCTGTAAGGCCCTGCAAGCAGATCAGCAGCTTTTAAAAAAATGCTTGCTCTTTGTTCCCAACTTGTGTTTTCCCAATTATTTTTTGCTGCAAGTGCAGCATCAATGGCAAGTTGCACATGCGTTTCGTTTCCTTTGTGGTATTGCCCCAGCAAATGATTGAGTTCATGCGGCGGATAAATTTTCACTGTGTCATTTGTACGGATTTCTTTCCCGCCTATAAACATGGGAATATCAACTTCTTGAGATTTAAGTTCTGCGATTACCTGTTTTAACAACTTTCTTTCCGGGGTGCCCGGGGCATAAGATTTCACAGGCTCATTCAATGCTTTTGGGATGCGGAAAACGCCATTACTCATAAATATTTTCAAGATGTTTTGAGCTTGCAAAGATAGACAAAAGACAGGGGATAGTTCACCAAAGAGTTTAAACTGAAAATCCTTTAGTTTTGTGCCATCGTAAATGTCTTTATTATGAAAAAAATTACAGCTCTTCTAATTATTGCAAACTTTGGGGTTTCTTCTTTCGCACAAACTTCCTTTTCAGATTCTATTATTCATGAGGGGGATTACAGGGACTACATAATTTATATACCTGGTATTTATGACGGAAGTGAAGCTGTTCCACTCTTATTGAACTTACATGGCTATGGCTCTAATAGTTTCGAACAACTCTATTACGCTGATTTTAAACCAATCGCTGACACGGCAAATTTTATCATGGTATTACCTAACGGTTCTTTCGATCCGTTTTTCCCCAGCGCAAGGTTTTGGAACTGCTTTATTGCTGACGATATTGGAGTGGATGATGTTCAATTTCTGAGCAATTTAATTGATACGATTTCTGCAAATTATAATATAGATCAAAACAGGGTTTATTCCACCGGAATGAGTAACGGCGGTTTTATGAGTTACACTTTGGCAGGTGAGTTGAGCAATAAAATAGCAGCTGTTGCATCAGTTACAGGAAGTATTGACAAAGACAGGTTTGCAGCTTATGATCCACAACATCCTACGCCTGTGATGGAGATACATGGAACAGGCGACTTTGTTGTACCCTATGATGGAAGTTTTGATTTTAAACCGATAGAGGAAGTAATTGATTATTGGATTTCTATAAACAATTGTAATCCTGATCCTGAAATCATTCCTGTGGAAAATACAAGCACAACTGATGGGTGTACTGCAGAACATTACATTTATAGTGGCGGAGATAATGAAGCAAATGTTGAATTATTCAAAGTGATAGGCGGAGGGCATACATGGCCGGGCACTGCATTTTTTTACTTCGATGTTACAAACTTGGATTTTAATGCAAGCAAAGAGATTTGGAATTTTTTCACCAGGTATTCATTAGATGTACTTACAGGAAATGAAGAAATAGTACTTGAGTCAATTTCTGGGGTGAATTTGTACCCAAACCCTTTTACAGAAAAAGTAGTTATTCACGGGAAAGCAGATCAAATTACAATTCTTGATATTACAGGCAGGGAAGTATATCTGCAAAAAGGAAATTCCATAGAACAGGTTGAGATTCTCACTGATAACTGGAAAGCCGGAACGTATGTTTTAAAAATTCTGATTGATGGGAAATTCTCCTCACAACTTATTACAAAAGTTTCAGAGTAATGTTCCGTGAGGACTATGCAGAGATAAACCGCAAGCTCTGGGACAAACGCACTGGAATTCATTTTGAAAGTGATTTTTACGGAGTTGAAAAATTCCTTTTAGGAGAAGAAATATTAAATTCTATCGAAACTGACCTCCTGGGAGATGTAAAGAATAAAGCACTTTTACACCTGCAGTGCCATTTCGGGATGGATACTCTGGCGCTTGCAAGAAAAGGGGCCATTGTAACAGGAATTGACCTGAGTGAAGCAGCTATAAGCAAAGCAAATGAGTTGAGGAAAAAAATGAATTTACATGCTGATTTTATTTGCTGCAATGTGTATGATACTTTGTTACACACTCAAAAAAAATTCGATATTGTTTTCACAAGTTATGGAGTTATAGGCTGGCTTCCTGATCTTACACTGTGGGCTAAAGTTATTTCTAAGGCTTTGCAACCGGGAGGTGTTTTTGTAATGGCAGAATTTCACCCTGTGGTTTGGATGTTTAACAACGAGTTCAATAATATTGAATATTCCTATTTTAACAAACAAGCGATTGTAGAAACTGAACAGGGAACTTACGCTGAAAGGCATGCAGATATTCCTGAAAACACTTCTGTTACATGGAATCATGGTATTAGTGAAGTATTGAGTGCATTACTTCACCAAGGATTGGAGATAGAAATCTTTCTTGAGTATGATTACTCTCCGTACTCATGCTTTAATAACAGTGTGGAGGTTGCAAAAAACAGATTTCAGATTGCGGGGATGGAGGGGAAACTGCCGATGGTGTATGCTTTAAAAGCAAGAAAAAAATAAAAGGGTCTTATAAAACAAGACCTTTTCAGTAAAGAATGTTTTTTTTTAGCGATCCCTAAATCGGTTGTCACCGGGCGCTTTATTACCTGGGCCACCACCGCCAGGTCCTTTTCTATCTCTGGCATATTCTAATAATTGACGCTTGAATGCATTTTCAGCATCAGCAAGTAGTACAACTTTTTTTAAGGGCAATACTTTTTTAAATTCTTCGGTATACTTTTTTTTGAGGTTTAATATCTGTTGTTCGTTATCAAAATGCGTCTGTATTGCTCCATTCAGTTCAGCCTCTGTCATTTCCTCCACTTTCTTTCCTTTCATCAGGTCAGCTTCTTTATCGAGGTAAACTTTTAGTTCATCCTTCATTTGATTATACACTGGCCAGAATTTCTGTGACTCTTCAGTTGTAAGATCAAGATAGTTTGTTAAAAATGCAATGCGCAGGGCTTCTATCTTTTCAGGGTCCGGAGGGCCATCGGGCCGTTGCGCCATGAGCAATGTAGTAGTTAGGGCAAATAATAATGTTAAGAATGTTTTTTTCATGTCATTACATTTTAATGATTTACAATCCAATGTCTTCAAAAAGGCTTTCGTCATTCAACAATTCATGAAGAGTTGCGTCATCAATATCTTCAAATATATTTTCTGATGATTCTTCTTCAGTTTCAGGGTTTTCTTCAATTTCGCTTTGCAACAAAGGTTCAGTTACTTCGTCCTGGTATTTTTCATCCAGCACTTCTGTTGAAACATATTCAGTTTCAAACAACATGTCTGTTTCAATCTCCTTAATATTTTCTAAAATAAATGTTTCAAGTTCTTGAGATGAGAGTTGCGCAATTTGTACTTCAAAAGAAACCATTACCGGGGGTTTTTCCTGCATCCATCTTACCCCAAAAAACACCAGGCTGAAAACTGCAACAGCTGAAGTTGCATAAAGTAACCAACTGCGTAGAGAAATAACTTTCGTATTCTTTCTGCCGATAGTTTTTTCGAAAATCTCCTTCTCCAACTTATCAAAATACCCCTCAGGAACCTGTTGATGAAGGTTCTGTAAGGCATTCTTTACAAGAGGTGAAACTTCCTGTAATTCCTTTTCAATATGTTGTTTTTCGTTGTTCATTCCCTGCTAAAACGCTTGCTATTCTTGCTATTTGGTGTTTTTGACTGTTATTTTCCTGATTCGTTTAATCGCCAGTTAAAAAACTTTCTATCTTTTTTACAGCATGGTGGAAGGATGCTTTCAGCGCTCCGACGCTAGTTCCCAGCAGCTCTTCCATGTCTTCATATTTCATTTCATCATAGTAACGCATTACAAACACTTGTTTTTGTTTTGCGGGCAGGCTTTCGATTGCATGTTGCAATTTATTTGCTATCGCCTCTCCATCGGGAGCTGCTTCAGCATGTACTATTCCTCCGGCAAGCACAGGGGCATTTTCTAAAGCAATGCTTTGCATTTTTTTTCTGTTGTTTAAAAAAGTAATTGCTTCATTTGTTGCGATGCGATAAAGCCAGGTATATAATGCTGATTCTTCCTTAAAGTTAGGCAGGCCTTTCCAGATTTTTATAAAGGCATTTTGCACAATATCATTTGTGTCTTCATGATCAGTTACCATCCTTCTCACATGCCAGTAAAGTTTTTTAGAATAGACTTTTACCAACTCCGAGAACGCCCGATCCCGTGTTGATTCGTTTCGGAAATGCTGTAAGATCTCTTTATCCGACATGAATGCTTTGTAATAAACAAAAATGCGAAGTAAAACGTAACAGGGTGAGAAATTATTCTCTTTAATTACCCTTTTCTGCTTATCGCCTTCAACGCCGCATCAACCACATGTTGTGTACTCATACCGTACTTGGTGAGTAGTTGTTCTGTAGTTCCGCTTTCGCCGAAAGTGTCATGTACTCCTACAAATTCTATAGGTGTTGGCTGATACTGCGCAAGAGTATTTGCTATAGCGCTGCCTAAGCCTCCCAGTACCTGGTGTTCTTCTGCCGTTACTGCACATTTTGTTTTCATCACACTTTGTATGACTGCAGCAGTATCTAAGGGTTTAATGGTATGAATATTTATTAGGTCAACAGTAATTCCTTTTTCCTGGAGAATAACGGATGCTTCTATTGCTTTTAGCACGAGGTGACCCGTAGCGAAAATACTTACATCAGCACCATCAGAAATTTTCCAGGCTTTGCCAATCTCAAATTGTTCATCTGTCGGATAAAAGATGGGCCATTTAGGCCTGCCGAAGCGCAGGTACACAGGGCCTTCATGCTTTGCTGCAGCAAGTGTTGCTGCTTTTGTCTGGTTAAAATCACAAGGATTTATAACTGTAAAATTTGGCAGCATTTGCATCAACCCTATGTCTTCGAGAATTTGGTGAGTTGCGCCATCTTCTCCCAGGGTAACCCCTGCATGAGATGCTGCAATCTTTACATTTTTGTTTGAGTAAGCAATGGATTGGCGTATCTGATCATACACCCTTCCGGTAGCGAAGTTTGCAAACGTACAGGCAAAGGGAATCTTTCCTCCAATCGTTAATCCGGCTGCAATACCCATCATGTTTGCTTCCGCAATCCCGGTTTGAAAAAAACGCTCGGGAAATTCTTTTATGAATGCATCTAATTTTAAAGAACCAACAAGATCAGCACAAAGTGTTACTACATTCTCATTTGCTTTTCCTGCTTCTAATATACCGACACCGAATCCTGAACGGCTGTCTTTCTGGTTTTGATAATCTACGGTTATCACAATTCTTATAAGTTTAAGGTTAAGGTTGTTCCGGTTTGAATTTCTATATCTTTTTCTTTCGTAAGGCCCATGCTTTTATTACCCTTGTAACGATAGATGATTTTATACTTGCCGGGTTGCAAAGCTATGGTTTCTTTGTTGTTGCCTTGCAGGAACTCATAGATTTCTATCCACTGATTATCAACGTTGTGATAAATGCCCCCGAAGAGTTCTGCGCCTTTAATAAATGTACAATAGCCAGGGGCAGGAATTTCAATGTTGGTGGTTTTATCCTGGTCAACTTTTACTTTGCTGAGGGAGATGACGGGCAATGTAAGGATCTCAATATTGTATTCTCCAATGAGGTATTTACCCGTTCCACCGGTCGTGAGCACATGTAAGATCTCCCCCTCTTTTTTAATCAAACAATTGATTTTTTGTTTAAACGATTCTCCCCTTACTATTATGCTTAATTCTCCTTGTGCAGCATCTTGTGTGATGATGTTGTAAGAAAATGGGGTTATACTGATGTTTTCTTTTTGTAATGATGGAATGCTATGAACCTGCAAATTGTATTTTTCAGTAGGATCAATGGAAAAACTGTCAGGAATTCCCCGGGGATCAATAGTATGATAGAAATTATATTTTGCATTACCGCTTTCTGACTCATAAAACGTCATTACAACATCTGTTTCTGAAGGGATTTTTTTCACATCCAGCAAATCAACACGAACAGTAGTTGAATTGAAAATTTTATTCAATGTTTCGCTTGTAACCTTTTTTGCTTCACCGGGGTTTTCAAGATTTACAAAATCTCCCATGCATTCAAATTGTGAAATAGATTCATCAGCAACATTTAAACCCAGCACATAACTTTTAGTTATAATTCCCAGTTCTTTCATTTGCTGCACAACGGCACAGGGGTTTTTACCACAGCTTTCAGTTCCATCAGTAATAATTAACAAAACATTTCTGAAGTCGCCTGCTTTTGCATTTTTAAAATCATTTACAGCTTGTTC
>JBJXHH010000204.1:0-12563 GCA_046160675.1 Chitinophagales bacterium | reverse complement strand
GGCCGTTTCGGGCAGTGGCTTGATAATTTAGTTGACTGGAATTTGAGCCGGTCAAGATATTGGGGAACGCCTCTGCCAATCTGGAGAACTGAAGATGGTACAGAAGAAAAATGCATCGGATCAATAGATGAATTGAAGGAGGAATATGATAAAGCAACAAAAGCCGGTGTAAACGATGGCGCCCATCACTCATCACTCGTCATACATTCTTTTGATCTTCATAAACCCTTTGTAGATGAAATAGTTTTGGTTTCTGAATCAGGCAAGCCCATGTATAGAGAAAGTGATCTGATAGATGTTTGGTTTGATAGCGGTGCTATGCCTTACGCACAAATTCATTTTCCATTTGAAAATGAAGGAAAAATAAAAACAGAATTCCCGGCAGATTTTATCTCTGAAGGGGTTGATCAGACAAGAGGATGGTTTTTTACATTACATGTTATCGCTAGTTTGTTGTTTGATTCAATTGCTTATAAAAATGTGTTATCAAACGGGTTAGTACTCGATAAAAACGGGAATAAAATGAGTAAACGTTTGGGGAATACCGTTGATCCGTTTCAAACTATAAATAAATATGGAGCCGATGCCACCAGGTGGTACCTCACTACTAATGCACAACCTTGGGATAATTTGAAATTTGATGCAGATGGGATCGCTGAAGTGCAGAGAAAGTTTTTCGGAACACTACACAACACTTATACCTTCTTTGCATTGTATGCCAATGTTGATGGTTTTGATTTCAGTGAAAAAGAAATTGATTTAAAAAACAGAACAGAACTTGACCGCTGGATAATCTCTTTACTCAACTCGTTAATAAAAGATGTAACCGAAAGTTTAAATGATTACGAACCCACAAGAGCCGGAAGGTTGATACAGGATTTTGTGAGTAATCATTTGAGTAACTGGTATGTAAGATTAGGGAGAAGAAGATTTTGGAAAAGCGAAAATTCAGATGATAAACTAGCGGCGTATCAAACCCTTTATACTTGCCTTGAAACAGTGGCTAAACTGATGGCGCCAACGGCTCCGTTTTTTGCTGAAAATTTGTTCAGGAACCTGAATATTGTTTCGGGAAGGGATAATAATGTTTCTGTTCATCTTGCTGCATTTCCTGTTGCAGATGAAGCAGTAATTAATGATAGCCTTGAAGAACGTATGCAGATAGCGCAGGATATATCATCTGCCGTTCTTGCTTTGCGTAAAAAAGAAAACCTGAAAGTAAGGCAGCCTTTGTCTAAAATTATGATCCCGGTTCTTGAGGAAACCATTCAGCATCAGATAGAGGCTGTGGCGGATCTCATTAAAACAGAGGTAAATATTAAAGAAATTGAGTTTATTCATGACACTTCAGGGTTGATTACTAAAAGAATAAAACCCAACTTTAAAACCCTGGGTAAAAAACTGGGAACAGATATGAAAGCAGTTGCGGCTGCTATTGGAAACTTTTCGCAGGTACAAATAGTTGAGTTTGAAACTTCAGGAGTAGCAGATATTAACCTTGAAAATAAAAAGGTTAGCATATCGTTAGAGGACGTTGAAATTAGCGGGGAGGATATTCCAGGCTGGCTGGTGGCAAATGTTGGAAGTATTACTGTTGCCCTTGACGTACAAGTAACTGAGGCTCTGAAGAATGAAGGAAATGCCCGGGAACTGGTTAGCAAACTCCAGAAACTGCGCAAAGACTTAAACCTTGAAATAACCGATAGAATTGCTGTTCAGTTGGTATCAAATGATGAGTTAAATGCAGCAATTCAGGAATATAAGCACTATATTTGCGCCGAAATTTTAGCAGGGGAACTCACAGAAGTGATTGACTTGCAACAATTTGAGGTGATTGAGGTGAATGAGGGAAAAGTAAAAGTTCATATATCTAAAATGTAAGTATTATGGCTAAAAAGAAAGTAGTAAAAAAATCTGCAAAGCCGGCAGCGAAAAAAAGCAAATCTGTAAAAAAGGGCACTACGAAGAAGCCTGCAGCTAAAAAAGCTTCAAAAAAACCACTTGCTAAGAAGGCAGCTATTAAGAAGCCAGCAATAAAAAAAACCCAGAAAAAAGTAACAGCAAAGAAGCCTGCTGTAAAAAAGCCTATTTCTAAAGTAAAAGTTACGAATAAACCACTTGCTAAAAAGGCAGTTGTAAAAAAACCAGCGTCAAAACCTATTCCCCCCAAAAAGGTGGAAAAACCGGTTAAGAAACAGGAAATAAAAAAACCTGTTATTGTTGAAGTTAAAAAACAACAAACGCCAATAGCCCCACCACTGGTTGCAGCAAAAGTAGCCCCATTACAATCCAGCAAAAAAGGAAAGAAATCGTTTGCTGAGAAAAGAGAAATGAATAGGCTAAGAAATCCCCTCATACGACCATTCAAACCGCTTGTTCGGCAACCTGTGATAAAAGTATTACCAAAAATTCAGATTCCGGTTGTGGACCCTAACAAAACAAGATATAGCGACGAAGAGCTTACGGAATTCAAAGACCTGATTGTAAGGAAACTTGAAAATGCAAGAAATGAATTGAAATACATGCAAGAACAGATTAGCCGAAGTTCAGAACTTGGGGGCGATGATGATGCAAGATTTAAAGGAATTGAAGACGGAACGATGCACAGTGAAAGGGAATATTTAAGTCAGATGGCCAGCAGGCAAATTCAATATATTTCACATCTCGAAAAAGCATTAGTAAGAATTGAAAATAAAACTTATGGCATCTGTAGAGAAACGGGGAAACTCATTTCTAAAGAAAGACTGAGAGCTGTACCACATGCAACGCTGAGCATGGAAGCTAAAGTAAGCAAAGGATAACAGCTGTGAAACGTTCAACACTTGCAATTGCTCTTATTTTTCTTGTGCTGGCTATTGACCAGTGTTTGAAGATCTGGATAAAAACCAACTTTACATACGGGGAAGAAATTAAAATTCTTGGAGCAGATTGGGCAAGGCTGCATTTTATTGAAAACGACGGAATGGCATTTGGCATGCGCCTCTCCGGTGAATACGGAAAACTTTCTCTCACTCTTTTCAGAATCATTGCAGTAACATTCATCGGTTATTACCTAATTACATTAATTAAACAAAAAGCTTCAAAAAGTTTGATAGTCAGCATAGCTTTAATTTTTTCTGGGGCTGTAGGTAACATTATAGACAGTATGTTTTATGGGATGTTTTTTGACAGGGGCATAAACCCCGCAAATAATGTTTACCTATACGCCGGTATTGCGCAAATGAACGGTGAAGGATATTCAACATTTTTGCACGGAAACGTAGTAGACATGTTTTATTTTCCTATTGTAAACGGGCAATTACCAGAATTCCTGGGCGGCAGAAATTTTGAATTTTTCAGACCGGTTTTTAATATAGCTGACAGCGCTATTTCTATAGGAGTGCTTTCTATTTTACTCTTTAACAGGGGTATTTTTAAAGATTCAAAAAAGAACGAATCTAATAAAACCGATTCTGAAGAAATAGTTTCAGAAGAAGATAAACCAGCAGAAAACCCTTCCTAAAAAACATTCTTTTATTTGCTTTAAGTTTGCTGCTGGTTAAAACCAGAAAGGAAGAATTTATATGCGCAGCAAGGAAGAATTAAAAACATTTTATAACTCAGAAATACTTCCACATCTTGACGAATTGGAAGAGTTACGGAAATTCCAGCTTCGTCGACAGACATTTATTGGTATAGCTTTTCTTGCGTCAGTCGGACTTGGATTGGCCACATTCATGCCCTTTATGATCATAATATTTCTTTTAGTGTCACTCATTTTGTATTTCATATTTTACGGGTTTAAACGAAAGCGCCCCGATTTTAAAACACAATATAAAGACACAGTGATAAGAAAAATCATTCAGTTTATCAGTCCAGAACTAGTTTACTCTTCACATCAATTTATATCCAATACAAAGTTTAGTAACAGCGGAATATTTTTACAGCAGGTGGATATTTATAACGGCGAAGACCTTGTTCAGGGTATGATTGATAAAACCACTGTTGAGTTTTGTGAATTACATACACAAGACAGAACAACCGACTCCAAGGGCAGAACGCATTATGTTACAATTTTCAAAGGCATTTTTTACATTGCTGATTTTCATAAACATTTTATCGGGAAAACTTATGTTTTAAGCGATTTCGGGGAACGATTCATGGGCTTTTTCGGAAAAATGTTTCAAGACATGAACATCATGCGTCCTGATGTTGTGCGGCTGGAAAACCCGGAGTTTGAAAAATATTTTGTAGTGTATGCTACGGACCAAGTAGAAGCAAGATATATCCTATCACCCTCCTTTATGGAAAAACTGCTTGCTTTCAGAAAAAGAGTTAATACGACTATTCAATTAAGTTTTATTGAATCGCAGGTTTACCTTGCCATACCCATGAAAAAAAACCTCTTTGAACCTTCTTTACGAAAAACTGTAAAAAGGTTTGAGGATGTAGAGGAGTATTATGATCAGGTTTGTTTTTGTACAGACATTGTAGAGGAATTAAATCTGAATACCCGGATTTGGAGTAAGCAATAAAAAAAGTGAGGCGAAGAACCCCACTTTTTTAGATTTCATAAATCAAGCACAAAATATTTAATCGCTTCCCCTTGTTCTATCACTCAGGTGGCTTACCCTGAAAATCACCTCGTAGCCATCCTCTAAAATTTGCGAATTCATTGAAATCTCAATCAGAATGTCTTTATATGTTGAGTTATCATAACCATCTTTCATAAGAAACGGCATCCAGTAAGTACCGTAGCTTTCATAATTTTCTGAAACAAAATCATCATACTTGTCATAAACCATAGTGCAACATTCTGTTGTAACCTTCTCATTAAATTCTTTAACATATTTTACATAATTCGCCATCGCATCTTCTTTGCTCTTACTTGTATAGAGTACATTATACCAGGAATTATTTTTTGTGAGAAACCCACCTGTAACAACAGCTTCTTCAGAACCATTGGAAAAAACAGTACTATACCAACTTGAAGAGATATCAAGAACACTGATTCTTTCAGGCCCTTTTAACGTTTCGAAATTGTTTGCAAAAGCATTTATCGCAATACCGGCCAAAGTGGGAAAATCATAAAATGATGCCTGGGCGAGACCAAGCTTTTTAGCCTCATCTTCCTTCAGTTTAGACGTTTCCATTTCTTGTAAAAGGGCTGCCCATGACGTATCATTATTTTCGCCGGTTACACTTGTTCCGCCTGTTGTGGAAGATGCACCGTTTACGGTTGATGCTCCAACGGAAATGGGTTTTTCCTTTCCTTTATACTCATTGTTTGCAAACCACCCAACCATTTCAGTACCTGATACTGCATAATAAGCGCCTTCACCATCCAGTAAACTATTGAGAAAATTCCCTACATAATAACTTCCGTCAGCCCAATCGTAACGGCCATATCCTGTTCTTACACCGTCCTTCCATGTACCACTATACATATCGCCATTTTCCCATTTGTAGGTTCCGTTGCCATTACTGCAGTCGCCATTTATACATCCCGTTTGAGAAAATGCGGAGATGTAAATCACAAAAAAACCAGTAAAAAAAATTAACCCTTTCATTATCCTGAATGCTTTGTTTTAAGATGTATTTGTTCTGATACAGGTTGTATTTCGGAAAACGGAAATTCAGCAAAGGGCACTTTATATGAAATCCGGTAAATTTGCGTTTTTCAGTTGTATACTGCATATGCAAAAACTCTTTATTTTTTTTACCACACTATTCTTTTGTTTACAGGGATTTGCCCAGCAAGGCATATTACTCAAAATTACTCCTCCGGGAGGCACCACATCATCTTATATTTTCGCAACTTTTGAGCATAAAGAAATTGTCAATTACAATTTTGAAAATGTAATTGAGCCGGTGATGGGAATGGTGAACACTGTTGTGTTCGACTGGCTTGAGGATGAAGCCCAAAGGGCGAAAATGATGGAGATCATGCAGTTTAAAGAAGATCAAAACCTGAAAAAAATATATGACAGAGATGATAACATCAGGTATGAACTCATGGTGATGGATAAACTGAAAGGGGAAGTTGCTGCTTATGCCAAGACACAACCCTTGCATACATTGCAGCTTTTCAGGGAAAGAGACTTTGGCCAAGGAGTTGAATACCAAGACAATGTAATATTTCAGATGGCCCTCAATGCCTCAAAACCTATTATCAGTGTACTAAACCCGAGAAGCATTGAAGAAATAGTGTATACAATGGATTTTAAAACACAGGCAGAAATATTAAGTAATTATGTAAATAATGTTTCTGCATTTCTAACAAATGATGATGAAAATCTGATGCGTTACCTAAATGGAGATTTGCAAGAAATAGCAATCAATACTGAAACCTTGCAGTCAGAATCCTATATCAACACCTTCCTCAATAAAAAGATTGAACTTGTTTTTAACAAAGTAGTCCTCCTTTCTGCACAGCAGGCAGCCCTGTTTGTTATTGATGGAGAATTACTCGGCGGGAGCCGTGGTATTTTGAAAAAACTTGAAAACGAAAATTTCATGATCACCCCAGAATACCGTACCATTACAAAGAATGCAAACCAGGAAAACAGCTTAGAGGAAACCGTTGCTCCTGATAAGTTTCCAACCCTGACGATTCAGGAATTCACACCTGCATCAGGAAATGTAAAAATCATATACAATGATTCCCTACAAAACGTCCAACATGAATTTATAGCTCTTTATGACCCCTTTAATGATTTGTTTGATTATGCAACAGCTGATACAACATTTCTTAAAAACTGGTATGCAATAAGAGGAAGCGAAGGGAAGTGCAATATGAAAATTCCGGTGCAAGCAGAATGGGAAAGCACAATAACACCAAGCCCTGCTGGGGATATAAAAAGTTTCAGTTATTCAGGTAATCATGCAAGAAGTGATTTGTTTTATTCTTTTGGTTACAGTGTGTATCCTCAAACTTTTGATGCAGGAAATAAGACAGTGTTTTTTAATGAGTATGTTAAACAACAAATAATTAAACTTAAAGGAGAGCTTTTATCTCAAAGGCTCATTTCATCGCCTGAATATGTTGGGAGAGAGTTTACCATCGTTGTAAGCGATTCGTTTTTTGTTCGTTCGAAAGTATTCTTAAAAAATAATATTGTGTATCAGATGCTTTGCGGTGGGCCGGGGAATAATGCGTACGGTGCTTTTGCAAATGGGTACTTTAATTCCTTCAGGCTTGAAAGTAAGGTTGCCAATAACTGGTACTTTTATCAAAACACTTTTTTTAGCTGCAACTTGCCAACGCCTCCTTTAACGGGCAGTCAAAAGATTAGCATACCAGAAGGAACACTTACACTCCAGACCTTTACATCAGAAGATTACCAAGAAGGAATCTCTTACCTTGTGAGTGTCTATTTATACCCTCCGGGATATGAATTCGGAAATGAAAACGATTTCCTTGAGGAGTTAGTAAAAGGCGCTGAGAAACAATATGTAGGAAAAGCGGTGAAAAATGCAAAGGTTAAAAAAGATGGGTTAAATGGCAGATACGTTGAAATGCAGCTTAACAATACAAAAATTTATAAAATTTATTTCTTTTATCGTGGTAATGCAGTGTTCCAGTATCTTGCCGGCGGGCCTGCACCATCCATGAAAAGCGAGAACCCGAATTACTTTTTTGATACTTTCAGTTTTGCAATTGACGAAAAATAATTGAACTTCATACCCAACGGCATAATTTTCGCTAAGCGTAATCAACATTAAGTAATACTATGAAAAGAATTTGTACCCTTATAATATGTATCTCCACATTCACCGTACTCACAGCTCAAAACATGCAATTTGATTCTATCGGCTACATTCAGATGCAAACCGGTAAAATCATACAGAAAGGCGACAGTTGGGTTATCCGTTGCGGGGAGGGAAACAATATACAAGATTATGCTCCGGTAAATCTTCCTCAAAATATGCAAATTGAGAACCAGGATGTTGTATTTGCTGGAGCCATCGGAAAAATTCCACCAAACATACGAATGACAGGTACTCCGCTTAGTTTGCATTCTGTTCGGAAACTTTACAAATCAAAACCCGGCAATGTTTCAGACAAAATGGAGCCAAGCAAAAAAGTTCTTCAGGCAAATATTGATTCGGTGGGATATGTGAAGGACGGCAAAGGCAAGATTTCGAAAATTTCAGACAGCTGGGTAATTGAGGATACTGAAAACAATACCAGGTATGTACCTGATTTCCTTCCACAAGATTTTCAAGAAGAGGGATTAATGATCACATTTAGCGGCATCATAAAAAAATCTGACCCGAATGTGCGTATCATGGGAAAGCCATTCACAATCAAAGAACTTGCTGCGGTAGAAGAAACTACATTTGATGTTTCGCAAGTACAGGAGCCTCTAAAAGATTTTTTTCCAATTGATTCAGCAGGATACCTAAATGAGACAAAGGCATTTGTACATAAGTTGGGCGGATATGATGAAGTGTATTATATACAAGTTGGGGATACGAGATATTTGCCACTGATGTTACCGAAAGAATTTGCAGTAGAAAACTTACCTATTTATGTAAGCGGAGTAATAGGAAAAATTCCTTCAAATGTCCGACTTGCAGGAACACCGTTGGACATTAAAACAATCAGGAAGGGGTAATTTCTTTAGCAATATAAAAAAGCCGCTGAATTTTTTTCAACGGCTTTTTATTTTATTTTTCTCACTACTCACTACTCACTACAGTCACTGTCATTTTAATATCCTGCATGGGCCTATCACCAGGAGCTTTTTGAACAGCGGCAATCTTGTCAATTACTTCAAGCCCATCCACTACTTCGCCGAATACGGTGTAATTATTATCTAAGAAGGGTGTTCCGCCTATTTCTTTATAAATCTTTTTCTGCTCTTCGGTGAACATGATGCCATAGCTCTGAGAAATTTGATTAAGCTCAGCATCAGTAGATTTTTTCCCCTGTACAATGTAAAATTGAGATCCGCTGCTTGCCTTTGTGGGGTTCATTTGATCTCCTTGGCGGGCAGCCGCTAAAGCCCCCTTTTTATGATATAAACTACTGCGGAATTCTGCGGGAATAGTATATCCGGGGCCGCCTGAGCCAAGCCTTTTTCCAGCTGGAGCGTCTTTGCTATCAGGATCTCCTCCCTGAATCATAAAATCCTTTATTACCCTGTGAAATAACAAATCGTTGTAATAACCCTGTTTTGCAAGTTTTATAAAATTGTCACGGTGTTGTGGCGTTTCATCATACAGTTTGATTGTCATATCGCCAAAGCTGGTACTGATTTTTATCATCTGGTTTTTAGTTTGATTTTTTGGAATCGTATCTTGCTCTATTACAGGATTTACAAATTGTGTTTTCTGAACAACAGAATCATCTTTTGTTTTAGAAACTGATATATTCTTTTTTTCTGTGCAGGAAAAAATGAAAATGGAAATAAAAAAATGAAAAAGAATTTTTTTCATTGGCTACGTTTTTATTTGTTAGTTGTAAATAATTTTTTTTCTTCAAAATAGCGGAGGATGTTCCTTTTCAGCAGGCTCTCCTGTTCTTCATTATTCATGGCAGGTATACGGCAGGCAATTTCCCACACGGGCCAATTGTCTGTATCTATTCCCAGCAAAGTATAGTAACCTTCATAACTCAACAATCGGCAGGTGGCAATATGCATGAGGTCTTGTTTTTCTTCCTTACTGAATTTGTTTTGTGTTGTGCCCAGTTCGTTTATGCCAATAAGAAATAAAATAGTTTCCAGGTCAGGTTTCTTGCCGAACTGTTCTTTTATCATCTTCAGCACTTCTAACCACTTCGGGTGAAAATCTATAGGGATGTTCTCATGTGTTTGTTCGTTGAACATACTGCAAAGGTAATAACTGTGTTCCTGTGTATTAATACCTATCCTTAGTAATCCGGCGGACCGTAGTCCGGGTTTGTTATCAGAGTAGAATCGGTAAGTGTTTTTAAAAATGCAATGATGGCAGTTATAGAGTCTTCACCAATCTGAACACCGTTTTGAAATGCAAGCTGCATGAAAGGATCTGTAAATTCTGTGTCCTGAACATGTTCATTGTAATGTTCAAGCACCTCTTCTAAGGTGGCAAATCTTCCGTCATGCATGTAAGGTGCTGTGAATATCAGATTGCGCAAAGAAGGTACTTTGAATTTTCCGTAGTCCTCAATAATACCGGTTATTTCTCCGAGGCCGCCGTCAATAAAATCAGTATAGCTGGTTGCAAAATCAAGCCCGTTATTCCTATAAGTAAAATCAGTGAAGGCTCCGCCTACAACATGACAGTGAAAACAATCTCCACCTTCAAGATCATTAAATAACTCCGCCCCGAGCAATTCCTGCTCAGTTAAAAAAACCCCGGGAACGGCATTGGTAGCTTTATCATATTTTGTATTTCCACTTACTATGGTTCTTTCAAATTGCGCAATGGCGTTGCCAACTAACTCTGCAGTTATCTGTGTTGTGCCGAATGCTTCGAAAAACATTTTTTTATACGTCTCATTTCTGTTCAGTTTTATTACAACATTCTCCAGCGTTTCATGCATTTCCACGGGGTCTTGAATGGGGCGTAATGCCTGCTCTTCCATTGTAGGCGCCCTGCCATCCCAGAAAAATCCAATTGTATCAAATGGAGGCAGATTATAAGTAACAGGCTGGTAGCCAAGATTAAAAATAGGCATGGCATTTCTCCTACCCAATAATCCATCAATTCCTAAACTTAAAGCATTGCCCCCGTCTGTAAATCCGAACTCCTGCTTATGACAATCTGAACAACTTTGGGTACTGTCACCAGATAGAATGGGATCATAAAATAACTTTCTGCCCAGGCGGACACCCTGTACAGAAGTTGGATTATTTGCAGGTTCATTTTCTAAGAAGGTTGCATTTGGCAGGCCAAGCGGAAGGTTGCTGAAATCAAAAGGTTCGGGTTCATACACCCACCCGTCTCCATCACCTGGCATAGGAGGATCAATACTACATTGTGATAAGGACATCACTATTGCCGTAACAAAAAAACAAATTGCTATCGTTTTATTTTTCTTCAATCGCTCACAAAATTAATTATTCATAAACTCAGGATTGGTGATAAATGTTTCATCAGTAAGCGTTTTAAGAAAATTTATGAGGTCTTGTTTTTCAGATTCAGTGATAGAAAAACCCTTAACAAGCCTGCTTTTGTTCGGGTGGTCGCTGCCACCATCAGCATACATGTTGATTACATCTTCCAGCGTTTGCAAACTTCCATCATGCATGTAAGGAAAAGTTATTTCAACATTGCGCAAAGTGGGAATTTTAAATTTACCTATATCTTCCGGTGAGCCGGTTATTTCTGCTCTGCCTTCATCTTCATCATATACTTCATACAAACCGTTGTTTTCAAAACTGTAGTTTGTCAAATTAAAACCACTATGACATTTGCTGCAGTTCAGAGCATCACTCATAAAAAGATCATAACCGTTTTTTTCACTTGCGGTGAAAGTTTTTCCTGAAATATCATTCATCACAGAGTCATATTTTGAATTGCCGCTTAATAATGATCTTTCAAAACTTGCTATGGCTTTTGTTATGCCGGAGGGATCAGGAGTAGTTCCAAAAACTTCCTGGAAGCGGGAAACATAATATGCGTCGTTTTGTAAACGAAGGGAAAGTTCAAGCATGTTGAAAGCCATCTCATTAAAGTCTTGAATAGGCACCATTACCTGAGTTTCAAGTGTAGGAAATCCGCCATCCCGCAGCATGATAGGCGCATAGGCAACATTCGCCAGGGAAGGAGCGTTTCGAAATCCTTTTCTTCCATCGACGCCTTCACTTATTGCCACCTGGTCAGAAAATGCGAATTCGGGTTTATGACAACTTGCACAGGAGATAGTGGAATCAATTGATAATCGTTCATCAAAAAACAATTCTTTTCCAAGGTCAATTTTTTCCTGTGTAATCATATTATTTTCCGGAATATCAGGGTAAGAAAATCCTGCAGGAAGATGGAGGTGAAAAAATGTTTCATCCAGTATCTGATCATCAATACTACAACTGACAGAAAATAAAATTGCGATCATGGTGTACATAATCGCAATTTTAAGTTTTGACGAAAAAAAATATTTTACTTTATCATCATTGCAAAACATTATTCCTCTTTTGATATCATGCCCGGCACATTGTTCATGAGTGTTTCAGCCAATGCAGGATCGTCAGTAACTTCAGTTTGATAATCTACGGAAAGGTCAACCCCCGCATAAAAATCAGCCCAATTCACCTTCAGGTGAATAACATTCTCTACACCCGCAGTTGATGTTATATCATAATCAACTTCTACAGTTCTCAGTAACTCATCTGTGCCCAGGTGGTTTATCAATGCTGCATCTGTTATATCATCGCCATCAGTATCTACTTCTCCGTGTATCAGGATGAACATATATCCAAAGCTCCAACCCCAGTTCATGGCAGGAGACTGGTAACTGAGTGGGCTACTTGAGGGGTAATCCCCTGGATCTGAGTGATTGGTTTCTTCATCTAAACCCACATCAAACAAAATTTTTGTGTATTCCCCTGCTGGAGCATTTCCAAGGTCGTAATTATCAAAACCGGGATCAGCAA
>JBJXHH010000203.1:0-6654 GCA_046160675.1 Chitinophagales bacterium | reverse complement strand
TTTACATGGTCCTGTTTTAATAACTCTATATTGTGATCAATCGCATACAACCCGCCTGCAGCAAGAATCCCGGCCTGTCGCATACCACCGCCAAAAACCTTTCTTATCCTTCTTGCCTCAGTTTCCTGTTCTTTCTTACAAAGTAGCAATGCGCCGGCAGCGCAACCCAGCCCTTTGCTCAAACAAATCGTAATTGTGTCAAATGTTTTCCCGTAATCAGTTGCATCTTCTTTTGTTTCAACCAGTGCATTAAAAATTCTTGAACCATCAAGATGAAGTTTTAAGTGATGTTGCTCACAAACAAGTTTTATCTCTTTTATAGTTGACAAAGGAAATATTTTTCCTCCACCCCGGTTGCTGGTATTTTCAATTACAACTAAACTGCTGATAGTTTTATGTACATCTGAGGGGTTGATGTTTTGCAACACATCCTCAGCAGTAAAAACTCCCCTTTCGCCAAAAACATACCTCGGCATACAACCGCTGTGAAATGCCATGCCTCCGACTTCGTAATTATAAACATGCGCTGTTCTGTCGCAGATAATTTCATCAAGTGGCTTTGTGCTCAGCTTGATTGCAACTTGATTACACATTGTTGCAGTTGGGCAAAATACAGCTGCTTCAACACCGAAAAGTTTCTCAAGTTTTTCCTCTAATGCATTTACTGTCGGGTCTTCGCCGAACACATCATCACCTACTTCCGCCTGCATCATCGCATTACGCATAGCCGGTGATGGTTTTGTAAATGTATCGCTGCGCAGGTCGATCATGTTAGTTTTTGCTGGATAATGGTAATAAAATTTGTGAGAAGTTCAGGCTTAAGCAAGATTGGAAAAATAAAACCGAATGCAGCCCCGTAAAAATGCGCATCATGGTTGATATTATCGCCGCCCTTTTTTGACATGTATGCTGAATATATGAGATACAACACTCCAAAAACTACTGGTGGGAGTGGGATTGGTAAGGGAAAAATGATTATGCCACCGTCTTCCGGTAAAGGGTCAAATAAAATACTTGCAAACACGACTGCTGAGACTGCTCCTGATGCTCCAAGAGCTGCATATGATGGGGAGTTTCGGTATTTCACAAAGGTTGAAATATCTGCTATAATCATTCCAACAAAATAAATTGCAAGGAAAATTAATGTTGCTTTTGATTGAAAGTAATAGGGTAAATAATAAAGTTCCAGAATTCTACCGAAGGAATATAATGCAAGCATATTGAATAATAAATGCGGCCAGTTGGCATGAATAAACCCACTGGAGATAAAACGGAACCAATCATTATTTTGTTGAATGAGGTATGGTGAAAAGATTGTTTTCTGAACTAACAATTGATTTTGAAAACCCATGTAACTTACTACACAGGTTAAAATGACTATAAGTAATGTGATGGACATATGTTTGTTTTCAGCATAAATGTAAAAATTAATGATGATAGCGTTCATTGTGTAAAATGCTGAAAGCTCTGTAAAGCTGTTCAGCAAAAATCACTCTCACTAGATCATGCGGGAATGTCATGGCAGATAGGGCGATGCTTTCATGCGCTTTTGCTGTAAGATGTTTTGAAAATCCGTAAGCCCCGCCTGAAATAAATACAAGTTGTTTCCTGTTTTCAAGTTGCTTCTTTTCGAGGAGTTTTGAGAATTGCTCCGAAGTGAATTGTTTGCCTTTTTCATCCAATAAAATAATGTAATCATTTTCTGAAAGATGTTTTTGTTGCAATTCAAACTCTTTCATCCGTAATATATCAGGGGTTGTTGAAGAAGGGAGTTTCAAGTCAGCAGTAAAAACAACTTTAAACGAACAATATTTTTTTATTCTATTCTCATAATGATTCAGCAATTCAGCTAATTTTTTATCTGTTGTTTTTCCTGTTGCTAAAAAAGTAATCTTCATTTCAAAACTGAATTCTATTTTTGCCCTATGGTTTTCAAATACTCACTTTTCATAATCAGCGCTGTTCTTGTTTCTGCACTTTCTACTTCCTGCAACAAAAATAAAGATGTTCAGTCTCTTGCGGATTCTTTTTGTACTTGTGCTCAGCCAATTGTTGAATGGAAAAAAGGGCTTGAATATCATTATGAAGAGCTTGCTAAGGAAGTGGAAGTTAGAATGTGGGTAGATTCTTGTCTTACACCTGCAAAAACCAATTATGCTGACAAAAGCGATGATATTGAGTTTCAAAAAGCTGTAGCTGAAAAGGTAAAAGAACAATGTCCTGAAGCAAATACCACCGTTATTGCACTTTTTAAAATACTTTTTGCAGACTCTACCACAAAATAGGTAACTCATTTGCGGTATTTTCAATGACTATACCCCTGAGTTACTAATAAACTTGGCTAGCCGCAATACTTTCGCACCAAAATTTGCCAATGAAAAGAAATCCGTTTATAACTTTCGTTTTCGTATTCTATGCTTTCAATGCTTTTGCAGGCGACAGAGACTTTACCTATACCTATCAATCAACAGTGCTAGGTAAAGGGCACAGGGAGCTTGAACTTTGGTTTACTTATAAAACAGGGAAGAATATTTTTTACAACGCATTGGATCACAGAGCTGAATTTGAGATTGGCCTTGGCAAGAACATTCAAACCGCTTTTTATTTGAACCTTGGTTATTCTTCTTCATCTTCTTTTGTTGAGTTAAATCCTGATGTTTATACAATCGAAAGCAGTAAAGGCCTTTCATTAGGATTTTCAAATGAATGGAAATGGAAATTGAGTGACCCGGTTGCCAATGCTGTTGGAAGTGCATTATACGCCGAAGTCTCTGTTGAACCGGGAGAATTTGAACTGGAAGGGAAAGTTATTCTGGATAAAAAAATTGGAAATTTCATAACAGCTTTTAACCTCGAAGGGGAAATTGAATTCGAGGCTGAACCTGAATTGCATTTTGATGAAAGCGGAATTGTTAGCATGGAAACAGAATGGGAGAAAGGGAAGAAAGTTGAACTTAACTACGGATTGACTTATGCATTTAATAATTCATTTTCTGCCGGCTTTGAAGTTCGCAACCACAATGTTTTTAAAGAAGGAGTGTGGGAGCATAGCGCACTTTATGCAGGACCTGTTATATCAATAAAACAAGAAACCTGGTGGCTTGCTTTTACTGCTTTGCCTCAGATCACTGATCTAAAAGGAGATGGTTTAGATCTGAACGATCATGAAAAGCTCCAATCAAGAGTTCTTCTTGGCTTTCACTTTTAAAGTTTTAAAAATTGAAACGATAAAGTGAGAGGAAAAATAATTCAGGTTATCAGCATTTTTTCACTAGCAGTGATTATTTCCTGCTCCCCCAAATTATACAAACCTGCACAGGTTCATAGCGAATGGGTTACTGAAAACGTAGGCACTGCATCCGTTTCTGAGCTTCTACAAGGTAGAATAATGTACATTGCGGCATGCCAGGGTTGTCATTATCTGCATTATCCTTCTGAGTTTACAAGAGGGGAATGGGAAAAAATTTTTCCTGAGATGAGTACTAGGGCAAATCTTAATGATTCAACCAGTTCCTTGGTTTATAGCTACCTTCTTGCAGGGGCTGCTGATACAAAACCTTAAAATCAAGCTGGAGTTTTCATGCTGACACTTTCAGCAATATGATTGATGGCATTAATGTTTTTCTTCTTCCATTCAATAGGTGCATTGATATAAACATTTACTCTCTTCTTTTTTTGAGGATAGAAAAAATACAAAAGGCCGTTGTCTGTACACTTTGTTCCTTTAGTTCCGTCAGCAAAAACATATTCAGCCACGGCATCGCAAGAAATACCTTCGCTGTCAATATCATCGATTCCTGTAAGTGTTTCACCATAGATACGAAAGTCAACATTAATGTCTCCTGCATCTAAGTAAAATCCATCGCCATTATTACTCTTATCCACTGCTTTCCAACTTTCGGGCATTTCAAAAGAAAAATTATACCTGTTGTTTACAACTTTTATGTAATTATAACTTACAGGTGGCGGCTCATCTTTTCTATCCAGGATATCTTTTTTTACAATAGTGGTCGTGTCAATGGTTTTCACGGGTTGTTCAACGGTTTCTTGTTTTGTTTTACAGGAAAACAAAATGACTGAGAACATGAGAAGCGGAACAAATGTTTTATTTACATGCATATTAAAACTCTACTTAATTTAAGAACATTTAGTTTTCAGCTTACTGTTTTTATACAAAACGCATAACTCTATCCCATCTGATAGTTCCAAAGCGTTGGAAAAAAGGCACTTTACTATCCCAACTCCACCACACCATTGACGCCTTACCGACTACATGATCTTCGGGTACAAATCCCCAAAAACGGGCATCAAGAGAAACATGTCTGTTATCGCCCATGAGCCAGTAATAATTCTGTTTGAAAGTATATTCAGTTAACTGTTTCCCGTTGAGAAAAGGGTTTCCATTTTGATCATATGTAACATTATTGTGCTCATAACTTTCAATGACTCTTTGATAAAAGGGATATGTTTTTTCGTTGATTTGTATTGTTACTCCTCTTTTAGGAATATAAATCGGCCCAAATTCATCAAGTGAGTTTCTTTGTACATTCAATGCATGGGGGAATATCCTTCTGCTCTGATTTATATTTCGCCCAAGTTCTGCCTGTGAATTTCCAAAATATATCAATTTGATAGACTCAATAGCAGGATTTGCTTTTAGGCGCTCAAGCTTTTCCTGGTCTAGTGTAATGTTCACATAGGTTTGATTATTTCCTCCTTCTACTATACCGTTGCCCTGGCGATCCATAATATTTATACCATTCTCTTTTAAGAATTCTTCTGAGATTGTAACTCTGGGTTTACTGATGATCTGATATAATTTCTGTTCATGCTCCGGCTCAAATGCTTTTTCGCCATTTATATAAAGCACTCCATTGATTATACTCAAAGAATCTCCCGGAATGGCAACACATCTTTTTATGTAATTTTCCCGTTTGTCTAATGGTCTTGTTGTTATTTCATCGGGTCTTGGAACAAATCGGGGATTACCCCTTTTCATATCATAATAACTTTGATCTCCCATAGGAATATAAACAGTATCACCCTCAGGGAAATTAAAAACTACAATATCATTTCTGTGTATATTTTCTATACCCGGCAACCTGAAATATGGGAGTTGAATAATCTCACTATATGCTTTTCCCCCGAAAAAAGGCATTGTATGATGTGCAAAGGGAAAAGCAATAGGTGTGATGGGAAAGCGAGGGCCGTAGTGGGATTTACTTACAAACAAAAAATCTCCAGCAAGCAAAGTGCTTTCCATTGATGTAGTGGGAATTGTATATGCTTCGAAGAAAAACGTACGAATAAAAGTTGCTGCTATAACTGCAAAAGCAATAGCATCAGCCCATTCCCTTAAAAAAGTTTTTTTCTTCCCTTTATACACCTCATGTGGTACGCCGAGGTATTTTACTTTCTTATCAAAACCGATGAGAGGATAATAAACCTGGGGGATCATCATACTCGCAACTCCTGCCCAAAAACTATCTTTTCCATAAGCTCTTACAAGGTCTGTAGAGATCAAAAAAATCATCACTGCATTAACAACCGGCACAAACAAAAGAAGAAACCACCAAAGCGGTTTTCCGATGAGTTTCACACATAAATAATAATTGTAAAAAGGAATAAGGGCTTTCCAACCTTTTATTCCGGCTTTCTGAAATAGTTTGTATAAACCAATATGAACACCAATGATGCTGAGAATAGTTAATATCCAAAAACTTGCTGGTATGCTGTGATCCATGATTGAATGATCTGTCATTATCTGTCTTTTTTTCTTATGATGTAAAACTCAAAATTGCGCTCAAAAGTATTTGATTTTTAGCATATCTGAGCATTCCCTTATCGCATCTTAAAAGCTTTTCTGTGAGCTGAGGGTTTTTAACGATGAAGCACCTTGTTTCACCGGTTCAGGATTTTGATAGATCTGCATTGTGATATTTCCTTTCTGTTTTTCCCAAATTAACTTCCACTCGGATTGAATCTGGTATAAAACTTCAAGGGAAACCCCGTTCATAATATTTGAGTAAATAAAAAAGTCATATGCATTCCCAGTTTCATTATTAAGTTTTACCAAGGGAAGTGTATATTGTTTTTTGAGGTTCGTATCATAAAAAGATTGATACATCGGGAAGCCGGCGCTTATGCTTTTCCCATCTGCCTGTATATTTTCTAAAAATTGTATTGCATCTTCTCTTAATTCGAAGTAAGGTGTTACAGCCAGAGTTGCATCCCAGTTATAACCTATGCTTTTACTCATTTTTTCAGGATAGATGTAAAAATGAGAGGATACAAAAACGAGGCACAAGAAAATAATGAGTGCAGATTGTTTTCTTGCGGATAAAATGAGGGTAGATAAAAGCACTAACCCGATACACTCAATGCCAAGCATATAACGTTTTAAGATAGGGTTTTGGTAGGGAATGAAAAGTATGGCGGTGAAAAAAATCAAAAGAACTAAAATTCGGGTGAGTGCAGGCGGGTCTTTGACTTTTTTTACAATTGAAAAATAAAAAATAAAAAGCCAGATAAAAACAAAACCCGTTTCAGCCAGGCGGAAAAAATATATGAAAACATTTTGAGCAAGTCCAACACCACTCACTACCTGCCTGTGTTCCCGCCAGGGTGATTCAGGATTTACAATGCACCACCCGG
>JBJXHH010000202.1:0-12978 GCA_046160675.1 Chitinophagales bacterium | reverse complement strand
ATGCCGACGGGCGGGAGGGCAGCCTCTGCGGCAACGGCAGCCGCTGCATGGTAAAGTTTGCAGAAAAACTGGGTATCAACAAAGAAAAATATTCTTTTCTCGCATCAGACGGGGCGCATGAAGCGGTGGCGGACGGAAATATTGTCCGCCTGAAAATGCATGATGTTCAAAATATCAGAAAATACCTGAATTATTATGAAGCGGACACGGGTTCGCCGCATTATGTTGAGTTTCTTGGTTCTGTGCAGGCAATAGATGTGAAAGCAGAAGGGGCGAAGATCAGGTATAACGAGAAATACAGCAAGGAAGGCATTAATGTAAATTTTGTTGAGTGTATTGATGAGGGCATTTTGATGCGGACATACGAACGAGGTGTGGAGGATGAAACCTTCAGTTGCGGAACAGGGGTTACTGCTGCGGCAATTATTTATGCTGTAGATAATAAATTGATTTCCGGCAATTATACCATTCCTGTAAAAGTTCTTGGCGGTGAATTAAAAGTGTCGTTTCATAAACTCAGCGATGATCACTTTACTGATGTTTGGCTGATAGGGCCTGCGGAGTTTGTGTTTGAAGGAGTTGTGGAGTTGTAAGTTTTAGTTTTTTCATTTCAGCATCCCGAACATGTAAGAAATGCCGGCAGAGAATACGTTGTTATAGTAGCCACTTATGTCGAGCATGAAACCAACATTTATGTCAATGGGTGATTTCTCGGCTACATCGAAACGGATGCCTGCATCTGCCATAGGTCCGAAGGCAAAGTATTCGCCGTAGGCCCACTCATTATTCCAGCCCAAGCCCCCGTAATAACCGAAAGATTCATCAGTTACCTTTGTGGCGCCACAGCCATGGTTATAATTTATAAGAATGGGGATTTCAAATACCCAATAATAATCGCTGGCAATGTCCTGGGGTTCTTCAAAATACCCGCCGGCAATACGAACATCAACTGAAATTGCATCTTTATGTGTGAGTTCGAAAACGTTGATGCGGGGTTGATAATGGATTGCGGGAACCTGGGTAAGAAAGCTTGTGTAATAACTTGCACCTACGCTTTGAAAAATGCCAAGATCGCTTCCATCATAGTATTGTAATTTCTGTGCCCTGAGTGAAACACTCATTGCAATACAGAGGAGCAGGATGGAAAACTTCTTCATGCCGTGTGGTAATTTATATATGCAAATATCAGTGAATGATCTGATAACGTCAAACCCGAAATGTACATTGTGCGTCATGTTTGTACACCCTGATCTTTGAGAAAGGGTTGTTTTGCGGGAAGGATTAGGCTATCTTTGCCGCCGGTTTTACGAGGGGTCAATAAAACCCTTAAAAATTCTCAAGCAGCAATGGAAGATCATGATCAAATACTACAAAAAAACTGATTCTGAGATCGTAGAGATTGAAAAGCCTGAAAAAGACTGCTGGATAAATGTATACCCTCCTTTTGACCACAAACGCCTGGCTGCACTCAGCGATGCCATTGACATCCCGATAGATTACCTGCTGGATTCCATTGACATTAACGAACGTTCTAGGTTTGAGGCGGATGATAATGTCAAGCTGATAGTGATAAATACGCCGGTAGAAAATGATATTGAGAACTCCATTGACAATGATGCGCTGTACATCACCATTCCGATAGGCATCATTCTTACAAAAGATCATAATATCATCATCAGTTCTGCACAAAACCGGGTGATTGACTGGTTCTTTTCCATCGCTATAAAACACATTCATCCACAAGATAAAGACATGATCGTTCTCAAGATATTTGAGAAGAATGTTTTTTATTTCATTCAATACCTGAATGAAATGAATAAAAAACGGTACCTCATAGAGAAGGAACTGCTGCACAGCAGCCGTAATAATGAACTCAGCCGCTTGCTGAATATTCAGAAGTCACTCGTGTATTTTGTTACTGACCTTAGGGCCAACGAACTGCTGATGGTAAAGATCAACAGAACCAATTTCCTCGGGATTAAGAACAATGAAGAAAAAAGCGACTATCTGCAGGACATCATTATTGACAGTAGCCAGGCGCTGGAGATGGCCACCGTTTACACAAATATCCTAAACGGAACGATGGATGCCTTCGGGTCCATCATTTCCAACAACCTGAACATGGTGATGAAGAGGCTTACCTCTGTTACAATCATCCTGATGGTACCCACTTTAATAGCCAGTTTCTTCGGCATGAACCTGCAACCCCTTCCGATAGAAAAGGAAGCGAATTCTTTCTGGATAGTTATCCTTTTATCAGTATTGGCGGCAACTCTACTGTACCTTCTCTTCAAACGAATACGCTGGTTTTAACGTCACATCGGTGTCAAAAATGTAATCTTTTTAAAATAAACCGAGGCAGATCGTTGGGCTGGAAGTAGGGTCACAGTAGTTTTGTGATAACAATTCACACACAAATCCTTATTAATGAAAAAAACTTTCATCACACTCATTGCCGGGATGTTACTTACTGTTCCGGCTTTCGCATTTTTCGGAAAAGGAGATAAAACCATAAGCGACAGGCTGGAAAAGCCCCTTATCGTTGTACTGGATGATGCCGACCCGTATTATAATGAACATGTAAAATATGCTGTAGAAAACTACTGGTCAGCTAATACTTATACTTTTCTAACAGAATCTCAATTTGAAGAATCGAAAGCATATTCAGAAAACCTTTTTCTTATAAAGAATGAAAAGCAGGCTGCAGAAGACATAGGCACCACTGTATATGATAATGTAATGAAGCTTGTATATTTCAGAAAGGATGGAAAGTTAGTAGCAAGTGTAGCCGGCACACCTCTTATTCAGGAAGGAACCGAAGACTTAAAAACAACTGTTATTAATGCTGTAAGGGTACTGCAGGATAAACTCCAATTTGCCATTTTTAAGGAAGAAAAAGAAGTGGCTGAATTTGCTAAGAATTATGATAAAAATGTAGAAAGCCGCAGTACTATTGTAAAAGCAACAAAACTTTACATCGCTAAAGAGGATATTGATGCTTCAACGAATGTGGATGAAATAAGAGCATTATATGATGGTGAAATGTATATCGTTACCCGTGAAGAGCTGGAAAAAATGATTGACAGTAAAGGAGAAGATATTGTATATGCTGTTGTATTTAATAAGAAAACTTCAAATGTTACATATATAAACTCCAAGCAAGTGGTGAGTGCATCTACTGGCGAGGTTATTTATGCAGACGAAACAACCTCAGTTACTCCTAAAGGCTTTACTAAAAAAGATATTAAAGATTTGGCAGAATAAAGGGTTAAGAATCATTCAGCCAGAGAGGGATACCGGCCAGGTGTCCCTCTTACTTTTTATAAATCACACACTGATATAAACTTGGTTTTTATTAAAAAAAAATGAATAATTCACAAGTTTTCAATAATATAGGCATTTTTTTAAGAAAAGGGCCCGCAATACATTGATTACCTGCTATCCTTATAATATAACTTAATTTTTATGATGTCACAATGATTTCATTTGATGTATTCTATCTTTTGAGATTGAAGTTAATAGGGGGCGATTATCGTTAAAACCGGACAGTTACATCATTTGCCGTCACTTTTCAAAATTCAGTGCAAGCCGGGGGAATGGAAATGTAAAAATTATTTGCCTTGCATATGTTTTCGACACAACTTTGCAAGTATAAAGTAGGAACACACACACACAAACAAAGACTACTTTATGAGAACAACGCTCTTTGCTATCCTGGATCAGTAACAAGTTCAACTGTAATACTTGCAAAGGAACACACAGCCTTTTTGCAAAGATTGCAGTTGACACTTACTGGCTAATAGTAAAACAAAAAAAGAATTTTAGGGTTAAAGAATACATAGGAAACAAAACCAACTTGTCTTACAACAGCTCCTCCTAAGGGAGCTGTTTTATTTTCTATACCCTCGGATAAATTCTTCAACTGTCATTTTTTTCTTTCCTTCAGCCTGTAGTTCATCAATATAAACGAAACCATCAGCCGCAGCAAATTTCAGATAAGTTTTCCCATCAGTAAGCACAGTTCCTGCGGTTCCATGTACTGCCTCCTTCAGAACATGCGCCTTAAAAACTTTCAAGAATTTCTCATCCAGCTTTGTAAAAGCTGCAGGATGAGGCGAAAGGCCATGAATAAGGTTTTTAATGGAAACAACATCTTTGCTCCAATCAATCTGACAATGTTCTTTAAAAATTTTGGGAGCAGACTTTCCTGTTTGTAAATTTTGAGGAGTTACAATGTAGTTTTTGTTTTCAATCATTTCAACACTTTGCAAAACCAAACCAGCACCAGTTATCATCAATTTATCATGCAAACTGCCTGCAGTTTCATTTTCTTCAATTTCAACTTTTTGCTGCAAAAGCATATCGCCTGTATCAATTTCATGCTTCAGGAAAAATGTGGTTACCCCGGTTTTTCTTTCTCCATTTATAATAGCCCAGTTAATGGGTGCTGCTCCACGGTAATCAGGCAGAAGTGAAGCATGGAGGTTAATTGTGCCCATTTGTGGCATGTTCCAAATCACCTCGGGCAACATTCTGAAAGCTACAATGACTTGTAGGTCTGCCCTAAAAGACCTAAGTTGTTCTATGAATTTAGGGTCTTTCAATTTTTCGGGCTGCAGAACCGGGATATTATGTTGTGTTGCGAATCGTTTTACTGCTGATTGTTGAACTAGTAAGCCCCTGCCGGAAGGTTTATCAGGTGAAGTTATGACAGCAGGAATTTTATAACCACTCTCCACTAGGATTTTAAGCGACGGAACAGCAAACTCGGGTGTTCCCATGAAAACTATACGCAGTTTTTTTTCCATCATTCAAAATCTGTGTAGAGTAAATATTTTGCTCTCAGTTCCTTAAACTTTTTTAAATCCTCTTGCCAGGTTAATCTTATTTCATCTTCAGTAAGACCCGCTTCTATCTGTTTTATCAACTCATCATTCCCTGCAAGTTTGTTAAAGAAATTATTTGAGAGGAAGAATTTATCAGTTTGAGAATATTTTGAATAAGCGTCAAGTAAATAACCAAGATTGAGATTTGGTTTTCTTACATTAACTAAAGTTTGCTTACTTAGATCAACACCATAACAAAGCTGGTTCATGAAAGGAGGAGTTTTAGAACCCGGGCCACTTTTGGGAGTGAAGCTAAATTCGGATATTCTAATCATGGGCGAACCATAGATTTCAAAAGGGCTAACAGTGCCCCTGCCGACACTCACATTAGTTCCTTCAAAAAAACAAAGCGAAGGATAAAGGTAAATCGCATGCATAGTTCGAAGATTAGGGGAGGGTGGGATTTTTAATTCATAAAAATCTGCATGTTCATAGTTTTTGCTGGCAATCACTATTAAATTACATTTCACCCCGCCTGCAAGCCATCCTTCTCCATTTATCATTTTAGCATATTCACCTACCGTCATCCCATGCACAACAGGTACGGGATGTAAACCCACAAAGGAGGTAAACTCCTTTTGTAACACTGGCCCGTCAACATAATAACCATTCGGATTTGGGCGGTCAAGAATAATGAGTTGCTTATTGTTTTCTGCACAAGCTTCCATCACATAATGTAGTGTAGAGATGTATGTATAAAACCTTGCGCCAACATCCTGAATGTCGAATATCACAACATCCGCATCCTGTAAATCGGTAGTAGCAGGCTTCTTTTTATTTCCGTAGAGTGAAATAATCGGGATACCTGTTTTACTGTCTTTTGAATTTTGAATTGTTGCCCCTGCATCTTCCGTTCCCCTGAAGCCGTGCTCAGGTGAAAAGATGACAGGGATATTTATACCAAGAGAGAGCAAGGAATCAACAAGGTGTGTTCGCCCGATAATTGAGGTTTGATTTACTACAAGGGCTACATATTTATCTTTTATAAGTGGAATATATGATTCGGTTTGTTCGGCTCCTGAAATAATTGTAGTATCAAATGCATTTTCAACTATAGGGGTTTGAATTTTTTTTTGAACTGAGTTTTCATCTGGAGGTAAAGATTTACTATTACATCCGGTGAATAAAAAAATCCATGAAAGAGTTGAAAAAAAATGCAGCATAGGTTCTCAAAAAATCTTCGTAAAATTACACGATTTCAGTTTCAATGAATTTTCCATTTTTTATTTCTAAACGAATCGTCAAAAACGAAGCCAGATCTTTTTCAAGGTTGATCGTTGTAATAGCCCGTATTGCTATTGCCCTAAGCCTCACTGTAATGATTGTTTCCCTTAGTATGGTAAATGGGTTTCGGCAAACCATTTCAGAGAAGATTTATGGATTTTGGGGGCATGTAAATATTGCAAAAGAAAGCTTACGCAGCAGTTATGATGACTTGCCGATTTCTAAGAACACTGATTTTATTAATGAAGTAAAGCGTATTGAGGGGGTAGAAACTATACATGTATATGCAAGAAAAGCAGGTATCATAAAAACAAAAACTGATATTGAGGGCATCATAGCAAAAGGTGTGAGTACAGATTTTGACTGGAATCAGTTTGAAAAATATGTGATTGACGGGGGAAGATTGCAACTGAACGACAGTGTTTCTTCCCGGCAGATCCTCATTTCAAAATCAACCTCAGAAAGAATGCAATTAAAGGTCGGGGACAGTACGGTTTTATATTTTATTGACCCCGCTTCGAATGGTGATTACTTGCCAAGAGCCAGAGAACTGTTTGTGACGGGAATCTATAACACCGGGCTCGAAGAGTTTGATAAACTTTTTGCATTGGTTGACATCAGGCAAGTACAGCGCCTGAATAATTGGAATACAAATCAAGTGGGGGGATATGAAGTATTTGTGAAAGATGTAAAACAAGTGCCTGCGGTTACTGAAAAAATTGACATTGCTGCTGACCCTTTCTGGGAGGTACAAACCATTTATCAAATTATTCCGAGTATTTTCGATTGGCTAAACCTGCAAAAGATCAATGAGAGGATCATTCTTATTCTCATGTTTATTGTTGCACTCATAAATATGATCACTTCTCTGTTAATTCTGATTCTTGAACGTACCAATATGATAGGTATTTTGAAGGCATTGGGGTCGTCTAACCGTTCTATTCAAAAAGTTTTTCTTATTAATGCTGCTTATATAATCAGCTGGGGGATGTTATGGGGGAATGTCATCGGCCTGGGAATTTGTTTTTTGCAAAAACACTTTGGCATATTGAAACTGCCTGAAGAATCTTACTATGTAACCGTTGCTCCTGTTGAAATTGATTTTTTATCGATAGTATTTTTAAACGTTGTTACCTTGCTTTTTTCCTTACTTTTCCTAATTGTTCCATCAATGCTTGTAAGTAAGATAAACCCAATAAAAGCAATCAGGTTTAACTAAGAATTTATTGATCAACTTTGGTATCTTTAATTTCTTTATAAGGGCAATGTTTGCAATCATTGCTGCAGCAATACCCTCGTTCAAGCAAATACTTTTCTGTAAATACCAGTAAGCCATCACTATTTAAATAATAGTCAATACCCTCTTTGAGTGTTTTCTCCATGTTATAAAGGTTAGAAATACCGCATCCCGGTATAATTGAAAGGAGAAATATTGCGAAGTTGTTCTTTCACATCTTCCGATATATCAAGCGAGTTGATAAAAGAAAGTAATGTTTCTTTAGTAATTGCTTTTCCATTGCGGGTAAGTTCTTTCAGTGCTTCATAGGGATTAAGAAAACCTTCTCTCCTCAAAATTGTTTGAATACCTTCTGCTATAACCGCCCAGTTTGCGTCGAGGTCGCTATTGATTTTTTCTTCATTAACAGTTAACTTTTTCAAACCTTTTAAAATGGCTTTAAGAGAAATTATTGTATGTGCAACAGGAACGCCAATGTTTCGCAACACGGTGGAATCCGTCAGATCCCGCTGTAATCTTGACACAGGAAGTTTAGCAGAAAGGTGTTCGTAAAGGGCATTCGCAACTCCTAAATTTCCTTCTGCATTTTCAAAATCAATAGGGTTTACTTTGTGCGGCATGGCTGATGAACCCACTTCATCTTTTTTAATGGTTTGTCTGAAATATTCCATTGAAATGTAGGACCAGAAATCCCGGCATAAATCGATCAGAATTGTGTTAATGCGTTTTAGTCCGTCAAATGCTGCAGCGAGATTATCATAATGTTCAATTTGTGTTGTGTACCGGTTTCGGCTTAAGTTCAACCTCTCACTCACAAATGAGTCTGCAAACAAAATCCAGTCAATATCAGGATAAGCAACAAAATGAGCGTTAAAGTTGCCTGAAGCGCCTCCGAATTTTGCAGAGAAAGGAATGGAGTTAAATAATACTCTCTGCGCATTTAACCGTTCAATAAAAACTCTTATTTCTTTTCCAAGCATCGTTGGAGAAGCAGGTTGACCATGGGTCCTGGCAAGCATAGGTATTTTTGCCCATGTATTCGCAAGATCACTCAGGGAAACAACTAATTCTTCAAGTAAGGGCGCATACACATCCAGCAATGCATCTCTAAAAGAGATAGGAACCGCTGTGTTATTTATATCCTGAGAAGTAAGGCCGAAGTGGATGAATTCTTTATGTTCAGTAAACCCTGCATCCTCCAGCTTTTCTTTTAAATAATATTCAACTGCTTTAACATCATGATTAGTGATTTCTTCAATTTTTTTTACTCGTAAACATTCTTTTACGTCAAATTTTTTATAGATGCTGCGCAATTTTGCCCTGTTCTTCGGATCGAAATTTTTAAGCTGTGGCAAGGGAAGTTCAGTGAGGGCAATAAAATATTCTATTTCAACATACACACGGAATTTAATGAGGGCATATTCGCTGAAATATTTGTTGAGTTCTGAAACTTTATCATGATAGCGCCCATCAATAGGCGAGATGTTGAGCAATTCTGCTTCTGTCATTTTGCAAATTTACAAAACAGGGAGGCAAGAAACGACTAGTAGTTTAACTTACTAAAATCTATGGAACGCATGCAGAGAAAATGCCCCTTTGGGCACTTAGTATATCCAATTTTTGAACAGGGGCGACAGGATAAACTTTTTACTTCAACAATCTTTCCCTGCTGCCGCAAATCATGTAAAGAAATATTTTGTCCGAAATATTGATACATCCCGAACTCAGGAATTGTATTTCCCCAAATGGAAATTATATCTTTTTGAAATGCAGCGGCAATATGCATCATGCCTGTATCATGAGTAAATACATTATTAGCTTGCTGAATAACAGATGCTGATTGATTAATGGAAAACATTCCGCAAGCATTGAAAATCTTTGTGGGATTTGATTGTGCAATTGCCTCACCCCGTGCCTTGTCTTCCTTTCCGCCAACCAAGACAATTGGTAAACTGATTTTGTTGCACAACTCAATTAACTTTTCTCCGGGAAGTTTTTTTGTGAAATGCATAGCACCTATAACAACTGCCGTAAATCCGTCCCGAAGAGTATTAGATATCTCAGTTACTATCACTTTATCATTTTCCGGAATAAAATAATCAAGGCCTCTTCCATCATTTTTTACCCCAAGAGATTCAACTGTTTTTAAGTACCGGTCAACAATATGCATATTCGGCAGCCTGTTTATTTTGAAATTCACCTGAAGCCATTTTTCAATATTGAGTTTTGGAAATGATATGCTTTTTACACCAAGTTGTAACTTTATCTGTAATGTCCTGAAATTGTTATGCAAGTCGATGATAAGATCAAATTGTTCTTTTTTTAATTCTTTGATTAGTTGCTTCAGGGAATTATCAAGAACATGGATTTTATCAATATAAGGATTGAAAGCAATAATTGAGTGAAATTGTTTTTTTAACGCATAATGCACCCGTACTCCGGGTATTTGTTGTTTTAAACATCGCACCACCGGGGTGGTGAGAACAATATCACCGATACTTGAAAACCGCAAGATTAAAATTTTTTCCGCCATGCGTACTTTTGCAGCAAATATCTGAAATGTTAGGATTAAAGCTGCCGACAGACCCGAGATGGGTGAACCTGGCTGAGAAAAGCCTGGGAGAAATATTAACCGATCATGCTTATTGTGAACAGAAGGCTGCATCAACCTGCATTTCTATCATTCAGCAATTTCCTGAACATTATAGGCTGGTGGAAGAATTAGCACCGATAGTTACGGAAGAGTGGGGACATTTCAGGATGGTATTGAAGGAGTTGAAAGCCAGAAAGCTCAACTTAGGAAACCAAAGAAAAGATGAATATGTGAGTGAATTGATGAAATTTCAAAAGAAAGGCGGTAGCAGGAAACAACAACTACTGGAGAAACTTTTGATGGCAGCATTGATAGAAGCCAGGAGCTGTGAACGGTTCAGGCTTTTGAGTGAAAACCTGGCAGAAGAAAAGTTGCGGGAATTTTACAGGGAGTTTATGATCAGTGAGGCCGGGCATTACAGGCTATTTATTGATCTTGCAAATGAATATGTTGGAAAGGAGGAAGTGAAGGAAAGATGGAATGAATGGTTAGATTTTGAAGGCGAGCTGATGAACAAATTAAAATTGAGAGGCGAACGTATGCATTGAGTTTATTTTTTTTGTAAAAAAAGAATATTTCTTTTCAACCCGGCAAATTTTGTTCTTTCAACCGCTGAGTTTTTAAAGAGGTTTTTATAAACTTCTTCTGTTATTTCAACCCAATCTTCTTTTCTCATTTCCAGCAATCCATCAGCCGGCAAAAACCGGTCTTCTTTGTGGTGATTAGAAAATCTGTTCCAGGGACAAACATCCTGACATACATCACAGCCGAACATCCATCCATCCATTTTATTTTTGAACTCGGTGGGAAGTATTTCATCCCTTAACTCAATAGTGAGATAAGAAATACATTTTCCCGCATCAATCGTATACGCATTATGCAGGGCATCAGTTGGGCAAGCATCAATACAGGCGGTGCAGGAACCACAGTAATCTTTAAGTGGACTGTCATAATTTAATTCCAGGTCGCAAATAATTTCTGCAAGAAAAAAGTAAGAGCCGGCTTTTGGATTGATGATGTTTGTATTTTTACCCTGCCAGCCAATCCCGCTTTTTTTAGCCCATGCTTTTTCCATAACAGGTGCAGAATCAACAAAAACTCTTGCATGAAAATCACCAATCTCCTTTTGCAGTTCAGAAAGCAAAAATCTAAGTTTTGTTTTTATTACCTGGTGATAATCTTCCCCAAAAGCATATTGCGAAAGACGGGGAGCTGATATATCATTTTGTTTTTGATCTGTAAAATAATTATACATCAAACTAATTACACTTTTTGAGCCCGGTACTAACTTTGACGGATCAATTCTTTTCTCAAAATAATTTTCCATGTAGTGCATCTTCCCGTGTTTGCCCTGGTGCAGCCAGTTTTCAAGTTGTTTTGCTTCTTCCGTAAGTTGTTCAGCCTTTGAAATGCCACAGAATGAAAAGCCGGCTTCGGTAGATTTATTTTTTATAATCTCAGTATATTCATTTTTATGTAACATATAGCAAACAAAACTAAGAGAATAATCTACTGGTTAGGAAAAATACTTGAAAGCTTTAGCACCAAGAAACCAGCAGAAATAATAAACTGCAGAAATGAAATTGAGTTTTTCATACTTTCGAAGTATCACCCAGTTATATTTTGCAACGGAAAATTTATTTCCAGAAAGCGAGTTTGGTGATATTCTGTAGCAGGCAAGATTTTGCTGTATGCCGTATCCTGTAATACCGCCTCGTAAAATAGAAAGCCAAAGCCCGTAATCCTGACGCTTTGTTATGTCAGGCATATATATTTTACCAAGTTTTTCGGCATTATACATTGCTGTCAAACATCCAATGGAATTATGTTTTAGCAATTGCCTGTAGGTTATAGTTTTTGGACACTTAATTATTTTCTCAAGGCTCATGCCTGATGTATTCATTACTTCATAATCTGAAAATGTAAACAAGAGATTATTCTCTTCCATTTCTTTGACCTGAACGGCAAGTTTGTTTTTTTTCCATGTGTCATCAGCATCAAGGAAAGCAATATATTTTCCTTTTGCTTTTTCAATTGCTAGGTTTCTTGCTACAGCAGTACCTGAGTTTTTACCAAGAAAGAAAGCTTTAACTCTTATGTCTGTTCCTGTAAATATTTCCATGATCTCTCTTGAAGAGTCCGTCGATGAATCATCTGCCAGCAAGAGTTCCCAGTTTGAATACGTTTGGACAAATACAGATTGAATACAGGTTTCCAGCCATGCTTCAGCATTGAAAACGGGGGTGATAATTGAGACTAAAGGCTCCTGCATATTTTAAGACTTAATGAATATTGCGAATTGTTTTAAGAACTTTCCAATGAGTTTAGTCCTTGATTGGTTTTCGGAAATACAATCTTGCTTAACGGGTTTACAATTAATAACATGAATACAACCTCAAGCGGCATACGATGACGTACAGCATCAAGAAGATGATATTCGTAAGTGCCAAACAGGATAATGTAAAACAGGAGTAAAGCTATCAAATCAGTTTTCCCTGAAAATACTTTCCGGAAATTTAAAAGTAAAACAATAAGCAAAAACAAAATAAACACAAAATCAAGAAAATGAAGAATGTGCCTGAAAGGATTATGGTGAATGAAAATAGGAATGGGTGAAAACAGGAATTGTAATATGAGGAAGAAATAGTCTGAAATCATTTCTACATAACTCTGCCAGTTCACCATTCCGTAAGTAAATTCCCCGCCTTGTTCAACATTTAGATTTCTATAATGTGAAAATGATTCAGGCGATAGGGGAACTTCTAGAAGGACGTATCTTATGAGGATTAAGCCAACAATAATGCACAGGGTTATTATTCCAGCTTTTGCCACTTTGATTACCTTCAGGCTGTTTACAAAAAGTACTAAAAGTACCGGAATGACGAATGCCAGCAATTGGAACCAGAAAGAACACAAAACAAGGCTTCCGAATATGAGTTGCCCCCAGGTTTTTTTATGAATGAAGTGGAGCAGGCCAGAAAAAAATAATGCAAATCCGAAAATAATAAATGGTTCTCGAAGGGGTGCAGTTGCATATA